>JANMSU010000130.1:0-8715 GCA_031389835.1 Chloroflexota bacterium | reverse complement strand
CCGGTCGCGCTTGGGCGCGACTATGCCTTGTCCTCGGTCATCCAGCGCTCCAGGTCGCGCTTGTACTCGACGACGCCGTCGGAGAACCACAGCGCGATCTCGCTCTGCGCGGTGTCCGGCGCGTCGCTGGCGTGCACGAGGTTCCGGAGCCCGACGAGCGCGTAGTCGCCGCGGATCGTTCCGGGCGCCGCCTCGTGCGGCCGCGTTGCGCCGACCATCGAGCGCACCACCGCGATCGCGTTCGGCCCCTCGAGCACGATCGCCACGACCGGCGACGAGCTGATCACCTTGACCAGGTCGTCGTAGAAGAACTTCCCTTTGTGTACCGCGTAGTGCTTCTCGGCCATCGGGCGGTCGACGCGGAGCAGGCGCAGCGCGGCGATGCGCAGCCCTCGCCGCTCGAAGCGGGCGAGGATCTCGCCCGAGATCCCGCGCTGCACGGCGTCTGGCTTCAGCACGACCAGCGTGCGCTCGACGATCTGCTCGGGGCTCATGACGCGGTCTCCATGACGGCGTCCGCCCCTTCCGGCACGCGAACGGTGGCGAGTGCCGCACGCGGACCGACGGCCGCCACGTACGAGAGCTCGGGCCGCAGGTACTGCTGTGCGGCGCGCTGCACGTCCTCGGCGCTGACGCTGTCGATGATGTCGCAGACCTCCTCGACCGTGCGCACGCGATCGAGGAACAGCTCCTGCCCGGCGAGCCAGTTCGAGACGCCGCGCGTGTCCTCGAGCCGCAGCTCGAGACGCCCTTTGTTGAAGTCGCGCACCCGCTCGAGCTCGGTCGCCGGGACGATCTCGTCGCGCAGGCGCGCGACCTGCGCCAGCGCGGCTTCGATGACCTCAGCGATCCGATCCGGCGCGATGCCGGCGTAAATGACCTCGTGACCCGCGTCGAGGTAGTTGGACGAGAAGGAGTGGACGTCGTACGCGAGCGCTCGCTTTTCGCGAAGCTCGAGGAAGAGCCGGCTCGACATCCCCTCACCGAGGATCGCGTTCAGCATGTCGAGCTTGTACTTGTCGGGATGGACCTGCGGCACGCCGCGCCAGCCGATACACACGTGAGCTTGCTCCGTCCGCTTACCCAGAAGCTTCACGCGCGTCTTCGATGACTTGGGCGCGGATTTGAGGCGCGCCGCTTTGCGGTCCGCGATGGGTGCGAACAGCTCCGCGATCGCGTCGGACACCTCGTTCGCATCGACCTTACCCGCCAAGGCGACGACGATCTTGCGCGGCGCGTAGCCGCGGTCCATGAAGTCGCGCAGCTGGCTCGCCGCCATCCCGAGCACGACCTGCTCGCGGCCCGCGACCTCCCAACCCAGCGGATGGTTGGGATAGAGGAGCTCGTCGACCAGCGTGTGCACGCGGTCCTGCGGCTGGTCGCGGTACATACGGAGCTCTTCGACGATGACCTTCTTCTCGGACTCGACGTCGGACTCACGCAACATCGGCGCGAGGATGAGGTCGGCGACGACGTCCAGCGCCACACGCCAGTGCCGCGCCGGCACGCGCGTCCAGAAGACCGTGACCTCTTTGTCTGTCGCGGCGTTCACGACGCCGCCGCGGCTCTCGATCTCCATGCTGATGTCCGCGGCGGTCGGCCGCTTCGCCGTTCCCTTGAACACCATGTGCTCGAGGAAATGGCTCGTTCCCGCGTCGCCACGGCTCTCCATGCGGGAGCCGGCGCCGACGAAGACGGCGAGTGATGCGGAGCGTGTCTCGGGCATCTCCGAGACGAGGATGCGCACGCCGTTCGGCAGGGTCCGCTTCTGATACTCCACCGCGCCGAACGCTAGCATTGAGAGCCGTACGCCGTGACGCGAGCGTGAGGAGGGGAACCCGCTCTGACTAGTCGATCTGACGCGCTCATTCACTTTCTATGCGTATTGCCCGACCACCTGCGGGACCCGCAGCTGGAGAGCGATCACATCACGGTCGTGGACGGCCGTTGGGCCTTCTGCGCCGCGAACGTGCGCGAGGAAACACACGATTGGCAGTCAACGGGCGGGATCACGCGCGCCGATGTCGGGCGCCAGCTCGCGCAGCGCCGCTCGCAGAAGACCTAGCGGCAGAACGCGACGGTGATGTAGAGCGCGTCGGGCCCGTGGACGGCGCCGATGCCGGCGCGGCGAAAGTTCGGATCCATGATGTTCGTCCGGTGGTTGATCGGCTCCCAGGGTTCGGCCATGAACTCCCGGTGCAGCACGTCGACCCCGCCGCCCCACACCTTGCCGGTGTTCTCGCCGTACCAGCCCGTCCCGCACGCAGGCACATACCGGGACTTCGCCGTCCCGTCGGGTCCGTCGTGATACACGTAGCGGTACTGCGCTTCGACCGCGCTGTGCTTGCGAGCGGCCTCAGACACGACCGCGTCCAGCGCGAGCGGAGCGAGCCCAGCATTCACCCGCGACAGGTTCATGAGACCGAGCATGCGCAGCTCCGCCTCGTGGGTCGCGGGTGACGTCGAGATCGCCGGTGCCAGCGGCGCGGGCCGCGCCGTCGGAGCCGGGGTAGGCGCGGGCGTCGGATCGGGCGTTCGCTCGGCCACCACCGCTGGCTGGGGCGCCGGCTCCGATGCCGGCGGCGCCTCGGCGCCTGCCGCGAGCGCGAGATCCGAGATCTGAGCGAGCACCACGTCTGTTGTCGCCACGGGCGCGAGGTCCGTCGCCCGCGCCGGCGCCGCGTCGCTGATCAGATCAAAGGACGCCGCGCCGATCATCAGGCGCTCACCGCGCGCGAACGGCGCTACGCGAGCGATGGGCTCGCCGGACTCTGGACGAACCGCCTCGATGCGAAGGGTCGAGGCGAACACGTCGCTGATCATGAAGAGGGCGACGATCGGAACCGAAAGCGCGACGAACAACGTCATGGTCTGGTGGATCGCCCAGATCGCCCCGGCGCGGATCACTCGGCCGTCGTGCGCCGCGCGCCATAGCTGATGAGCAGGTCCGCACCCGCCCGGCGCGCCGCGCCGATCGCCTCGCGCTCCGCGGCAACGAGGTCGCGGGAGTCGTCGGGCGTGATGAAGAAGGCATGCTCGTCGGCGGTGAAGAACGAGATCACCGGCCGGTCGACGGTCTCGGACACGCGTGTCACGAGGTCGAGGGTCAGGAGCCCCGGCTTCAGCACGACGGCGTCCGCGCCGGCCGCCACCTCCCGCGCGGCGCGCGTGCGCGCTCCATCGGGATCGTCGACGGCGATAAGTGGCACGGCGCTGTCCCTCACGGGGATGGCCTCGACAGCGATGCGGTGCGCCGCATAAAGAACGCTCTGGAGCTTGACCATCGCGGCGATGGGTAGCTCCGGCCGGCCCGCGGAGGAGGTCGCCGCGCGCAGCGCGCGAACGCTGCCCTCCAGCATTCCCGAGGGGATGAGCAGGTCCGCACCGGCATCCGCGTGCACCGCGGCGATCTCGGAGAGGCGCTCGAGAGTTCCCGCGACATTCGCCTGGCCCTCCGCGAAGAGGACGCACTGCCCGTGAGGTGTGTACGCGCAGACGCAAACATCGGTGGCAACGGCAAGATCCGGCGCGGCATCCTTCACAGCGTGGATCGCGCGGGCGACGATGTGATCCCGCTCGCTCGCGAGCAGAGCGAGCTCGTCCTTCCGGTCCGACGCGGCGAAGATGAGGAAGCCGGCGAGACCCGCTGACGCCGCCTCACGCGCATCGCGCACGAGCTCGGTTATGGAAAGGCGCTCGAGGAAGGGCGCGTCCGGCACACGCTCGCGGTCCTCCACGCGAGCCGAGACGATGACGGGCTGGATGAGCCGTCCGGCGATCTCGGGCGCGGCCAAGGCGCGGGACCACAGCGGGTGGTCACGGAGCCGGCCGCGGACCAGCGTCGTGGGGCTCACCTTCCGGATGGTACGAGTATGGGAGCGGCCCGGACTCGTCTGGAACCCGCCGGAGGTTTACCCTGTATGACAGATGTGAGGCGCCTTGGGCTGGCCGTTGCCGCTTTTGCCCTGACCATCGGCATTGTTCTCGCCGGGGGCGTCGCCTTGCGACCCGTTGAGACCGCGCAGAGCGCCGGCATCGTTGATACGGCACCGATCGAAGCGAGCGCCGCGACCGCAGCGATCGTCACCGACGCGCAGCCGGCCGTCGTGCCGATGAGCGCGCCAAATGTACAGGCGGTCGAACTGCTTCCGACGCCTGTCGCCGCGCCAGCGAGCGCCGCGTTCCCCGAGATGAAGCATGTGTGGCAGTCGCTCAACAACTGCGGACCCGCCGCGGTCGTGATGGCGATGTCGACGATGGGCTTCGATGTGAACCAGGAGACCGCGCGCCTCGCGCTCCGCGGCACCGACGTGCGCCGCGGCATGGGACCGCAGGGCGTCGGCCCGTGGGTGAAGGAGAACTTCGACCTACGCTCGATGTGGCGCAACAACGGTACGAATGAGACGCTGAAGACCCTCATCGCGAACGGCTTCGCGCCGATGGTGACGCAGTGGATGGAAGAGCCGTGGGTATCTCGCGTCGCACACTGGCGGACAGTTCGTGGATACGATGACGCGAAGGGCGTCTTCTACGTCAACGACTCGATGCGCGGGAACAACTTCCCGCTGTCGTACGACTTCTTCAATCGCAACGGGCAGTCGTTCTCGTTCCGCTACATGGTCATCTACAAGGCCGAGGACGAAAAGCTCCTGAGGGCGATCATCGGCGACCAGTGGAACGACTTGGTCATGCGTCGCTCTCTCTACGAGCGCGCGAAAGCCAACGCGGTCACTCAGAACACGAACTTCGCGTGGCTCGCGTACGGTGAGGCCTCGTACTCCTTCGGCATGTTCGAGGAGGCGGTCGCCGCGTTCGAGAAGGGTCTCGCGATGGGCAACTCGCAGGGCATCTTCGGACTTCGCAACTCGTACCCCCAGGCCCTGCGCGCGCTGGGTCGCCAGCAGGACGCCGATCGCGCGGTCCAGACCGTGGCGGGTGTGAGCACGGTGCCATCGAACGGCGTCGCCTCGCCGCCGGATCCATACGCGGTATACCTCGCGATGCTGCGGGTCACACCGATCGAGCGCATCCCGACCGAGTGACGCGCGTCCGCTTCATCGGAAGCGGAGACTCTTTCGGTAGTGGCGGGCGCTTCCAGACCTGCATCCTTGTCGACGCCGATGGCTACCGCTTCCTCATCGACTGTGGCGCGACATCACTCGTCGCGCTGAGGCGTGCCGACGTCGATCCTTCTTCCATCGACGCGGTGCTGCTCACGCATTTCCACGGTGATCACTGCGGCGGAGTTCCCTACCTCATCCTCGACGGCCAGTTCACGAAACGCGAGCGACCGCTCGTCGTCGCCGGTCCGCCCGGTGTTCGAGAACGGGTGACGGCCGTGTTCGAAGCCGCTCTGCCGACGTCTTCGCGCACCGAGCAGCGTTTCGGCATGACGTACGCCGAGCTGGGCGAACGCCCGACGACGGTCGGACCATTACGTGTCGTGGCGCTGCCAGTCGCGCATTTGCCCGAGACCGTCCCTCACGGTCTGCGCGTAGAAGCAGCCGGCCGCGTCGTTTCGTACACCGGCGACACGGACTGGTGCGACGCGCTGCCCCGCCTCTCGGACGGGGCCGATCTGCTCATCGCCGAGGCGTACTCCTTTGAGAAGCGCATCCCGCAGCACCTCTCGCACGCGACGCTCGTCGCGCACCGGGGCGACCTGCGGGCGAAACGCGTCGTTCTCACGCATCCGGGCGTTGAGACACTCGCGCGCCGCAGCGAGCTCGCCTGGACCCTTGCCGACGACGGGACCACGATCGATCTCTGACGGACTCGCGAGCGGCGCTCCGCGCTATACGGGCATCCCGCCCATGACAAACTCGGCGACCGCTGGGATCGTCGCGATGGCGATCCCGAACCCGACAAGCAGAACTGCGATCCCCTTCGCGGCGACCGGGGACGGCGCGAGGACCTTCTCAGTGAAGATCACCGCCGCAACGGCGGCCATCCATCCCACACTGGCAAGCCCCACCGCGAGCAGGACGAGCATCAGTCCCGCACAGCAGCCGATGCAGAAGACGCCCTCTTCGAGGCCCATGCGCAGAGCTCCTCTCGCGCCCGGCTTGAAACCCCGGAAAAGCCAGTGAAGGGGAGATCGACAGTGCCCCAGGCACCGGTCCTTGAGCGGGGTCAGCTGATAGAGGCCTCCCACTCCGATCACCGCGCCGAGGAACACCTGGGGCGCGGTCTGCACGACGGGGATCTCGACGATGAGTGGCACCAGCAACGCGACCACGCCGTACGCCGCGACTCCAACGACGCTCCAGATCAAGAGGTACCCCATGACGAAGAGCGCCGCCAGCAGCGGCCACGCTCCTCCCTGTTGTCGCGTGTATCGCGCGTACACGAGCACCACCGGGGCGACGGAGGGAAACATCATCGCGGCCATCATGACGACCCACGTCGCGAGGAAGATCGCAAAGCTCCCGAGGTCCCTGCCGGAGGACATCGCCATCGAGCCGCTCTGTGTGAGGACGTAGACCCAGGCGAGGCCCGCGAGCGCGAGGAGTGCAGCGAGGACAGCTAGCGCCGCCCCCGTCAGCGCCAGGCGGCCGAAGCGAGCTTCGTAGCTGGACGAGGCCGAACTCAGGCGTCAGGCCTCGTACTTGAACTCCGTCGTGAAGCCGTTCGTGCCCGACCCCTCGAATTTCCAGGCGCCGTCGTAACGGATCTTTCCAGCCTTCGCTACCCGTACCGGCTGCGGCACGACGCTGAGCGCCGGATTGCTGATGACGGGCGCGGTCTTGCCGTCCATGCCCTTCAGCTCTTCGCTGTCCATCTCGAGAAGCGTGCCGACCTTCAGGTGTCGTTTTCCATTGGTCATCTCGAATGAGATCGGCGCCGGCGTCACCCCCGTCACCGTTGCGATGAACGGCACGAGCGCGGCGAGATGGCCCCCCGCTTGGCCGGAGAAGATCGCGCCGAGCGCCTGCGATTGATCGGGCTTTGCCCGCTCGTCCAGATAAAGCGCGACCTTCCACCCGCCGTCGGTCATCTTCTTCGGCGCATACAGGGCGAGGGCGACGTTAAGGCCCGAGAGATCGACGCCGTCCTTCTTTCCGCGCGTGATGTGCCAGCCCAAGAAGGCCTGGCACGAGTCGTTCGTCGCCGGGCTCAGCATGATGCACTGACAGGCCACGGTGCAGTTGCACGTCTCGAAGTAATCGCCCTCGACCGAATAGCTCATCCGTAAACCTCCCCGCTACGCCAGCGCGGAGTGTACGACCACCACCACTGGGGGCACCGGGGTGAGCGCTCGCGGGAGGACTCAGCGCCTCGTCGCGAGCTCCCGCGTCCGCATGAGTCGATCTGCCGCGGCCTCAAGCACGTCGTGCGTCTTGCAGAAGGTGAAGCGAATGAGGTGCTTCCCGAGCGCGGGCTCCGAATAGAAGGAGGAGCCCGGCACGCCGGCGACGCCGACCTCTGATACGAGCCAGCGCGCGAACGCGGTGTCGTCGTCGAAGCCGAATGGGGTGATGTCGCATAGCACGTAGTACGCGCCCTCGGGCCGGCGTGGCGCGAAGCCCGCGGTCTCAAGCGCGCCAACGAGCAGATCGCGGCGTTTCCGGTACTCCGTGCTGAGCGTGTCGTAATACGGGCGACCGAGCCCGAGGCCGACGGCGACCGCCTCCTGCAGCGGCGCCGGCGCACCAACAGTGACGAAGTCGTGCACCTTCCGGATCCCTGACGTGAGCTCGGGCGGCGCGACGATCCAACCGACACGCCAGCCGGTCACCGAGAACGTCTTGCTCGCGCCGGAGATCGTCACGGTGCGCTCGGCCATGCCGGGTAGCGTCGCCATCGGGATGTGCTCCCCCTCGTAGCGGATGTGCTCGTAGATCTCGTCGGTGACCGCGACCACGTCGTGCTCGATGCAGAGCGAGGCGATGAAAGTGAGCTCGTCGCGCGTGAACACTCGACCGGTCGGATTGTTCGGCGTGTTCACGATGATCGCCTTCGTCCGCGGCCCGAACGCTTTGCGGAGCTCGTCACGATCGAAGACGTTCTCCGGCGGGCGCAGTGGCACGTAGACCGGTCGCGCGCCCGCGATGTCAGCGTCCGGACCGTAGTTCTCGTAGAACGGCTCCAGCACGATGACCTCGTCGCCCGGATCGACGAGCGCGAGCAGCGTCGAGATCATCGCCTCGGTCGCCCCGCAGGTGACGGTGAGCATCGTCTCGGGATCCACGGTCATCCCATACAGGTCGGCGTAGGTGCGCGAGAGCGCATCCCGCAACGACTTCGCGCCCCAGGTGATCGCGTACTGATTGATGTCGGCGTCGATGGCGCGCTTCGCGGCGTCCTTAAGCACCTGCGGCGCCGCGAAGTTCGGAAAGCCCTGCGCCAGGTTGATGCCGCCGTGGACCGCGTTGAGACGCGTCATCTCGCGGATGACGGACTCCGTGAATCCGGCGGTGCGCGCCGCCAGCTTCACGCGCGCGGTGCGCATCAGTACCCGGCCTCGAAGTCGACGCGGTTGAGCAGATCCTCGCCCGACTTGAAGCGGCGCAGGTTCTCGACGAAAAGCGTCAGCGTCCTCTCGCGGACATGCGGCGACGAATTCGAGGAGTGCGGACTGATCATGACGTTCTCGAGCGTCCAGAGCGGATGGTCCGCGGGCAGCGGCTCGATCGTGAGCGCATCGAGACCCGCACCGCCGAGACGTCCGGCACGCAGCGCATCGACGAGCGCGTCCTCGTCCACGATCGCGCC
>JANMSU010000165.1:0-2314 GCA_031389835.1 Chloroflexota bacterium | reverse complement strand
CCACCTCCAAGAAGCCTGGTGGGTTCGGAACGGCGATCGGTCCACGTGCGTCGCCGACCTCTTGGTACTTCGCGAAGACCTCACTGGACCCGCTAGGTCCCGCCGGGCCCGTGGCACCTTGCGGCCCCGCCGCGCCGGTCGGTCCTGCCGGCCCCGCCGGTCCTTGCGCTCCGGTCGCGCCGGTCGGCCCCTGTGCGCCAGTCGCACCTGTTGGCCCTTGCGCACCAATCTCGCCTGCCGGCCCCTGTGGGCCGGCAGCGCCGGCTGGTCCGGTCTGGTTCCAGTCGATCTGACTCTCGTGATTCAGGCACCGGTCCATCGGCACGATCACCCGCAGCGCACCTGTCGTGATGTTGTAGCAACCGAAGATCCGGCCGTCAGGGGCCGGGATTCCGTCGGTCGCTCCTGCGAATGTCGCGCCGCCAGCGAACAACGCGGCCAAGACGAACGCGAAGAGTCGAGTGTGCCTTCGTGACTTCCTCATCTTTGATTCCCTCTTTCTTTCGCCGATCGAGCGGCTGCGGTGAGGGTGCGCTCGCCGAGAGCACCGCGTCGTCCGTGAAAGGACCTAGCCAGTACCTAGATCGGTACTCAAACGGGCTTTCGGATCGCCCGCGGGCAGGCTGGCAGACCCGGCACCCATAGCAGTGGTCGGCGCGCCGCGTTCTTCTAGAGCGCCATCCGCGATAAGGGGTTGTCAGATGTTCAACGGCGGAACCAGGTCCGACGTCATGGCCGAAGAGAAGCCCAAAACAGTCACCGAGTCGCCCGACGAGCTTGTGCGCGATTCGAACGGGAACCGCAAGCTGCAGTTCGAAGGCACCGTAGAGGTCGAGGGGACTTTCATGGGCCAGATGCTGAATGCGCTCTTTGGCCCGGCCTCGCAGGTGAACGGCAAGCTCCATTTCGAAGGCGCGGTCCAGATCGATGGCACTTTCACGGGGAGCATCACCACGAGCGACCTCCTCATCATCGGCGAGCACGCGAAGATCGCCGCGGACATCAGCTGCGGATCGGCCGTCGTGAGCGGCGAGGTCACCGGGAACATCCGCGCACGCGACTCCGTCTCGCTACAGGGTCACGCGCGGGTCAAAGGTGACATCACCACGCCCGCGTTCGCCATGGACAAGGGCGCTGTGTTCGATGGGGTCTCCAAGATGCGAACGACTCCGGCTGACTTCGCCAACGTTGAGCGGCGCGCGCGTCCTCGGAACAAGTGAGGCTCGCGCCGACGACTCTGTAGCGCGGGCAACATCCGCTTCACCCCGGTAACGTGGGACGGTGACACGACGCGGCTGGATCCTCTTCGCTGCGATGAGCTTGATCTGGGGCATTCCATACCTGTTCATCAAGATCGCGGTCGCCGAGCTCACCCCGGCCAGCCTCGTCTTCCTTCGCACCGCGATCGCGGCCGCGCTGCTGCTACCCATCGCGATCGCGCGAAACGACCTGGGGCCTCTGCTTCCCCACTGGAAATGGATCATCGTGTACACGGTCGTCGAGGTCGCTGCGCCCTGGTTTCTGCTTTCCGATGCGGAGCGTCGTATATCGAGCTCGCTGTCCGGTCTCCTGATCGCGCTCGTGCCATCGATCGGCGCGATCCTCGCGTGGGCGACCGGAACTGACGACCGCCTCGATGCGCGCCGCATCGCCGGGCTGGGTCTCGGATTCCTCGGCGTCGCCGCGCTCGTGGGGCTGGATGTCGGCGCAAGCGACATCGGCGCCGTGGCCGAGGTCGCGCTCGTCGCGCTCGGTTACGCGCTGGGCGCGCTGATCATCGCGCGCAAGCTGTCGGGCCTTCCGCTGTTCGGCGTCGTGGCCGCCTCGCTCACACTGACGTCGATCGCCTACGCGCCGGTCGGCATTGCCCAGCTCCCGAGCACGCTCCCGTCGACGCAGGTGGTCTTCGCCGTTCTGGTCCTGGCTGTGGTGTGCACGGCGATCGCGTTCGTGATCTTCTTCCCTCTCATCGCGGAGGTCGGCGCCGCACGCGCGACCGTCATCACCTACGTCAATCCAGCCGTTGCGCTCGTGCTCGGCGTCGCGTTCCTGCACGAGCCACTGACGGTCGGGATCGTCATCGGCTTTGTCCTGATCGTGCTCGGTTCGGTGCTGGCGACGCGACGGACCGAGCCGCCTAGATCATCACCCGCGCTTGCGCGCTCGCCAGATCTCCTCTGACGGCCAGCGCAGAGCCCACTCGACGGGCACGTAGGAGTACTCCTCGTGGTCCTTCGCGCCCTCAGGGGCGAAGAGCTCCACCAGATCTAGGATCTCGAACCCGTTCTTCCGTAGAAGGCGGATGAGGTCGCCC
>JANMSU010000114.1:0-5542 GCA_031389835.1 Chloroflexota bacterium | reverse complement strand
ACGGCCATCATCGGTGTGAACGACGCCGGCTTGAAGACGACGGTGTTCCCGAGGATCAGCGCGGGCATGATCTTCCAGGTCGGGATCGCGAACGGGAAGTTCCACGGCGTGATCGCCGCCACGACACCGTGTGGGTGACGCATGCTCATCGCCCACTTGTTCGGGAGCTCGGCGGGTACGACGTCGCCGAACTGGCGGCGCCCTTCGCCGGCGATGTAATACGTCATGTCGATGCCCTCTTGGACATCACCCCGGGATTCCGCGAGCACTTTGCCCATCTCGACCGTCATGTCGTGCGCGAGGTCGTCCTTGCGGCGGAGCATGATCTCGGCGGCGCGGTAGAGGATCTCGCCGCGCTTCGGGGCGGGGTAGAGGCGCCAACCATCAGCCGCCCGCTTCGCGGCCTCCACTGCCTTGTCGACGTCAGCGGTGTTCGACTTCGTCGCGGTGGCGATGATGTCGCCGTTGGCTGGATCGGTGTCCTCGAACGCATCGCCCGAAGACGAGTCCACCCACCGTCCGTCGATGTAGTTCTTCAGATGTGTTGTGGCCATCGCTGCACTCCCCTTACCGCGTCGCCCGGGTCGCCCGGCTAGAACGTCGCTCCATAGAACAGCCAGATGGTCAGGCCGCCGACGAAGATGATCCCGAGAAAGATGAGGGCAAAGGCGATATTCGCCTGACGCTCGGGGTCGCCACCGCCTGAGAAGAAGTCCATGCGCTGCGATTATCGCGGCGCGGGACGAAACACCCAAAATGCGCGCCCGGTACGCTCACGACGTGGCTGGCCCAACTGGGACGAATCGCGACTGGGTCGAGAGCAACCGTCCGGTCATCGAGAAGTTTCGGAGGGACGGGCGGCGCACGCCGGCGAGGAGCAATCCTCTCCTCCTGCTGACGACAAGAGGGGCGCGAACGGGCCGCGAGCGCGTCACACCGCTCAACTTCTCGCGCGACGGCGACCGCTACATCGTCATGGCCTCGAAGGGCGGCTCGCCGACGCACCCGGACTGGTACCGCAATCTTCTGGCGCACCCGGGCGTGTCCATCGAAGCCGACGGTGAGCAGTTCACAGCGCACGCGAAAGTCAGCGAGGGAGCGGAGAGGGAGCGGCTCCTCAAGATCCACAGTGCCGCGATGCCGTTCTTCGGCGCGTACGAGCGGCGCGTGAAGAAGCGCGAGATACCAGTGATCGCGCTGGAACGGGATCGTTCCGGGCCTGACTAGCCCCCCGTCAGATCGGCGAGCCGGTTCACCACCGGCAGTGTGTTCCAGCGCAGGACGTGTGAGCGGATCGGCCAGAGCGTCGTCGCCGGCGTGACAGCGGACCGTCGCGTGATGATGGCAGCCAGGTCGTCGACTTGCACCGCGACGCTTGTGAGCCTGCCGGGGGGATGGCCGTTCTCGGACCCGTCGTACTCGAGTCCCATGTCCAGTGGCTGTTGAGGGCGACGCAAGCGTGCAAGACCTACGCGTATCCCACCGGGCATGGCGTCCGCTAGCTCCGGCCACTCGCCCTCGGGCACCAGTTCCTGGCCTGCCGCATGAGCCACCAGCGTCGCGGTCTTCGCGAACCAACGACTGAGGGTCCGACGCGTCGGCTCCGCGATGTGCTCCGGCCGCAACTTCGCGAAGACGGCTTGGCGGAAGCTCACTTCCAACCCGCTCATCCATCCCGCGTTGCACGCTCCACACACGTTCGTGACGAGGCGGGCGATCCGTGCGTCACCTGCGGCGTCCGCCGGCCCCTGCGCTTCGTGCGTCGCACGCCAAGCGCGCAGTCTCGCGACAAGCCAGCGCGCGAAAACGTGTTCGCGCGTTAGCGCGACGTCCTCGCGCAAACAGAACTTGCAACGCCCATATCGGCTCGGCGGCCCGGATCGCGCGATCACTGCTTCAGGCTATCGGGCCAGTGACGACGCTTCGGTGGAGCTGAGGGGAGTCGAACCCCTGACCTCTTGAGTGCGATTCAAGCGCTCTACCAACTGAGCTACAGCCCCAGAACCGGCTGCGCCGGTTCTGGGGCTGCTGCACCTTTGCGAGCGAGCGAAGCTCGCGAAGCAAGTGGTGCAGATACAGCCCCGAGGCGGCGAAGCCGCCTAAATCGTACCCGAGCGGGACGCGGCCGGACGAGTAGAGTTCCCGCGTTCGCTGGGGAGGCCACCGTGAAGCAGGGAACTCATCATCGCTGGGACAACATCCCGAAAGAGCGCATGACCGCGCAGATCGAGCGGCGTTTCGTGCATGGCGAGCGCGCGATGGTGGCTCAGGTCTTTCTGAAGAAGGGCGCGCTCGTCCAGACGCACACGCACGAGAGCGAGCAGATCACATACATCCTCGAGGGTGCACTGCGTCTCTGGCTCGGCGCGAACGGCGAGCAGGAAGTGACGGTGAAGGCAGGCGAGATCCTCACCATCCCCTCCAACGTCCCGCATCGTGCCGAAGCGCTGGAGGACACGCTCGACGTTGACGTGTTCAGCCCACCGCGCCAGGACTGGATCGACAAGACCGACGACTACCTGCGGCGCTAGTACTCGGGCAGCGCTACGCGATGCGTAGCACCACGGGCGCGTCTCCCCAGAGACGCTCGAGCCGGTACAGCTCTCGCTCCTCAGGCACGAACACGTGCACCACGACGTCGCTCAGGTCGATGAGGATCCATCGACCACCGTCGTAGCCCTCGACGCCGAACGGCGGCTGCCCCGCCGCCTTCGCCTTCTCGATGATCCCGTCCGCGATCCCCTGTGCCTGCCGCTCGCCGCGCGCGCTGCAGATGACGAACAGGTCCGCGATCGTCGACACCTCGGAGATGTTGAGCACGAGGATGTCCTCCGCCTTCTTGTCGCTCGCCGCCTCGACGACGAGGTCGGCCAGCGCCCGTGGCGGAAAGTCAGCGCGTGCGGCTGCCGTCATGCCGTCACTGATAGAGGCCGCGCTTCTTTATGTGCTCCCACACCGCATCAGGAACAAGGTAACGCAGGGCCATCCCGCGAGCGGCACGAGCACGTAGTTCGCGCGAGCTGATATCGAGCCGCGGCGCATCGAAGGCGCGTGCACCGTGCACCGCATCCGGCTCTGGAGCACCTGGTCGTGCGGCCACCAGGATCGTGGCTAGCTCGCGGATACGACCCGGCGTCCGCCAGCGCGCGAGATCCGCGAGCGCGTCACTGCCGAGGATCAGAAAGAGCTCGCCCTGCGAGCGCAGCGCCTCGAGCGTGTCGACGGTGTACGAAACGCCGTCTCGCTCGAGCTCGACCCGCGAGAGCGCGAATCGGGGCTCGCCCGCGATGGCGGCCTCGAGCATCGTGACTCGGTCGGCGACGCTCGCGAGCGGGTCGCGGTCCTTCAGCGGCGAGCGCCGGGCCGGGACGAAGAGCACGCGGTCAAGAGGAACGGATTCGAGCGCGGCGAGGGCGATCGCGAGATGACCGACGTGCACCGGATCGAACGTGCCACCGAAAACGCCGACGCGCGCCCTCAACGCTTCTTCGTCGCGCCAGGCGCCGCGAGCTGCTGCGGCGCGTCGAGCCATTCCAGCTCGAGCTTGCCGATGCGCACGGTGTCGCCCTCTTTGACCCCGAGCGCGCGGAGCTTCGCCTCGACACCCGACCTGAGCAGGAGGCGGTGGAAGTACGCCGACGCCTCGGGGCTGTCCCAGTCGATCCCCGTCGCCAGCCGCTCCAGGCGATCGCCGCGCACGCGATACGCCTCACCCTCGCGTTCGACCTTCACGTCTTTCGCCCCGCCGGCGAAGACGATCCGGCGCTCCGTCGGTCCCGCGGCCTCGACCTTCGGGCGCGCGGCGCACAGGGCGAAGATGCGCTTGTTCAGACGATCCACGCCCTCGCCGGTCGCGGCGGAAACGGCGACGGACTCGCGACCCGCGGCCTCGAGCGCCTCGACGATGCCGGGCACGGCATCGCGCGCCTCCGCCAGGTCGATCTTGTTGAGGGCGAATAGCTCGGGCAGCTCATCCAGCGCGTGGCCGTATGCGGCGAGCTCGGCATCGATCGTCGCGATGTTCGCGAGCGGATCAGGCAGTGACGCGTCGACGACGTGAACGATGAGGCGCGTGCGCTCGATATGCCGTAGGAACTCCTCGCCGAGACCTGCGCCTTTGCTCGCTCCCTCGATGAGACCGGGGATATCGGCGATCACGAGCTCGCGGTCGTCGAGGCGCGCGACGCCAAGATTTGGCGTGAGGGTGGTGAACGGATAGTTTGCGATCTTCGGCCTCGCGCGCGTCAGTGCGGCCAGTAGGCTCGATTTGCCCGCGTTCGGAAGGCCGGCGAGACCCACGTCCGCGATGAGACGCAGCTCGAGCTCGAGGTCCCGTCGCTCACCGGGCTGTCCATCTTCGGCGATGCGCGGCACGCGCCTGGTGCTCGAGGCAAAGCGCGCGTTGCCGCGTCCGCCCTTCCCCCCGCGCGCAACGATGATCTCCTGGCCGGGTGAAACGAGATCGGCGACCACCTCGCCGGTACCGACGTCCTTCACCGTGGTGCCTGGCGGAACACGAAGAGTGAGGTCGCCACCGGCCTTGCCGGACTTGTTCGAACCCGCGCCGGCGCTGCCGCTCGTCGCCGAATGGAGATTCTGATTCCGATAGTCGCCGAGTGACGCGAGCTGATCGTCGACACGCAGGATGACGTCACCGCCGCGTCCTCCGTCCCCGCCATCGGGTCCGCCGCGAGGTACGTGGGCTTCACGCCGGAACGAGATCACGCCGTTGCCGCCGTCACCGGCCTTGATGGGCACGCGCGCGCGATCGAGGAACACCTAGATCCTCGCGAGCGGCCGCACGAACGAGCCGACGCGCAGATGCGGCAGCTCCTCGCGAAGACGCTCCAGAGCGCGAGCGACGCCAATGTGAATGTCACGACTCTTGAGCGCGGCAAGCGCACGCAGTGGATCGGCAGCGAGATCACGCATCAAGACCGCGCTTCCCTCCGGGAGGTCGCTTGCGAGAGCGACGAGCGCCTCGACCTCTTCGGTCCGATCGAAGATGCCCGGCAGCACCGGAACGAGCAGGCTCATCGCGAGCCGCTGCTCGGCGGCGATGCGAACCGATGCGCGAACGTCGGTGAAGCGGTAGCCATCGGGCCGATGCAGCGCCTCGTACGTGTCCGCGCGCGCGGACAAGAGCCGGATCGTCACCGCGTCGAGCCCGGTCGTCGCGAGGCGTCGCAGCGCCGCGGGCGCCGATCCGTTCGTCTCGATGTGGATCGTTCCCGAGCGCGTCGCGGCGCGGATGAGTCCGATCGCGTCCTCGAGCAAGCGAGCGGCCAGGAGCGGCTCGCCCTCGCAGGCGCGCCCGAACGAAAGAAGCGTGCCGCCCGCGGCGATGTGCTCCGTCGCGAGCGTTCCGATCTCGTCGGCGGTCGCGTGGAGTGCCGCGGGCTCGCGGGGCTCGGCCTCGCCGTCGAGTCGCGGCGCGATGGCGGCGGGCGGGTGCTCGTTCGCCGGCGCCGCGACCGGAAGGGCGCACTCCCAGCGGCGGTAGAACGCATTCGCCGCGGCGCGGCATGAGTACTCGCGCGCG
>JANMSU010000101.1:0-7985 GCA_031389835.1 Chloroflexota bacterium | reverse complement strand
CTTTCGTTAGGTGAAGCAAGGCGACGCCGACGTGGCAGTAGGCCGGGCGCGCCCTGTCGACCTGACAGGAGGTGAGACCGGTACAGATGGAGCGCTCGTTCGCGCCGCCCAGTCCGGAGATGCCTCTGCGTTCGGGGAGCTCTATGAGCGTTACCGCGATCCGATCTACCGCTATTGCCTATCGCGCACGGGTACCGCTCACGACGCCGAGGACCTCACGTCGGACGTCTTCGTGAAGGCTCTGCATTCGATCGACCGGTACCAGGATCGCGGGCTGCCGTTCGTGGCGTTCCTCTACCGGATCGCGCGCAATGCCGCGATCGACCGGTCCCGCACGCTGAAGCAGCCGCTGTCGGTCGACGAGCTCGTGCACGACCCCCCGTCAAAGCAGAACGTGGAGGCCGAGGCGTCGCTGGCGGTGGACCGCAGCATCCTGCTCGCCGCGCTCACGAAGCTGAAGACGGAGCACCGCGATGTCATCGTCATGCGCTTCATCGAGGGTTTCAGCGCGCTCGAAGTCGCCGCTGCCCTGGGCAAGACCGAGGGAGCCGTGCGCACGCTGCAGCACCGTGCTCTCGAGCGCCTACGGAAGGAATTCGACGACGCTGAGCGCGACGCGGCCCGCAAGGTCCGCCCGTCATGAACGACGACCGCCTCGTCGGCATGCTGGCGGCGCTCCGTACCGAGCGCATGGAGCGGACCGCCGACCAGACGCTGCGCACGCGGCTCGAGAATGCCTGGACGGCCCGTGAAAACCGCGGCGGGCTCGCATGGCGGATGCGTCGGCCGGTGCTGATGCTAGCGACGGCCGCGCTGATCCTCGCCTCCGCGGCCACGACGATCTCGGCGCCCGGCGACAGCCCGCTTTACGCGGTCCGCGTGACGATCGAGGATCTCGGCGTCCGCTTCTACGCCGACCCTGCGGCCCGCGCTGAATATCTTCTGTCCCTGCTCGAGCAGCGGACCGCGGAAGCGGCACGCCTCGAAGCGACTGGCAACGCGCTCGCCGCCGGCAAGGTGCGCGACATCGAGCGCGCGACGCTCGCCATGGTGCAGGCCAACATGCCGGTCACGCCCGAGGTGGTCCAGCCCGCACCGACGGAGTCGCCGACGCCGTCACCGAGCCCGACGCCCGAGCCGACACCGTCGCCCTCGCCCGAACCGATGCCCGAGCCGACGCCGGAGCCGGTGCCGGCAACGCAGCGTCCCGCGACGGCACGGCCGACCGCGGTGCCGACCGCCACGCCGAAGCCGGTGACGCCAACGCCCAAGCCGACGGTGAAGCCAACGACCGCGCCGACGGCGCAGCTGGTGACCTTGACCGGCACGATCAAGAACCCGGACGGGACACCTGCGACCAACGTGTGCGTGTCGATGAGCCTCGGTGGCTCGTGCCTGCAGGTGACCTCGTCCTCCACGTTCAAGGTGACGTTCTCCTACAAGCTCGGCCAATCAGTGACGCTGTACTTCCTTCGATCCGACGGGATCAAGACGTACAAGGCAACACTGACGAAGACCGTCTCGAGCACGTACATCGAGGTAGGGACGGTCACGCTCAGAGTCCAGTGACCCGCGGCCCGTTAGGGTCCTGGTACTTCCAGGGCTGTAAGGGTCCCGCCGCCCCTTCGTTCCAAGGGACATGAAAGCCTTCAGCACACTCCTCATGGCGACCCTTACCCTCGCGTTGGTCTTTGTCGCGAGCGCATCAGCGGCGACCGTCGGTGGTGGGACGGCTGTCACTAGCCCAAACGGACCCGACGAGTTCGGTCGAGCGTGGGCCGCATGCCTCGAGACGAGAGACCCCAATAGCGACGAGTGCTACACCGCACAGGAGCTGAGCGGAATGGGCTCGGACGAGTTCTTCGACAAGCTCACCCGGAAGCTCGAATACCTCGCGGACCAGCAGCAACCTAAGCCCGAGAAGCGTCCCGACGCGTGGGCCTTGATGAAGGAATGCGCCGGCACACGCGATCTCGAGAGCAACGCTTGCCGCAGGTTCATCACGGCGAGCGGCCTCAACAGTGACGAGGTCGCGCGTCTTGCGGATGGCCTCGCGAACCCCTACGGGACCGACCAGCAGGCGACCGCCGACAAGAAGGCCAGCACGTCCGGCATGACCGAGACGATGAAGGCCTGCGTCTCGCTCCGCGGTGAGATGAGCGGCGGACACAACGTGCAGGAGCTGACCGCTCTTGCTGAGAAGATCAACAGCGTCTGCCCGAAGGCGATCAAGGAATCCAAGCTCTCGCCGGGCCAGTTCTGGTCTAAGTACTCCGCCTACAAGTAGTTCCTCTCCCCCGCCCCGCAAGGTGAACGGCGCGCCCCCGTCCAGGGCGCGCCGTTCGATGTTTAGCATTGGGCGCATGAAGCGCCGCATCGGGATCCTGACCGGAGGGGGTGACGTCCCCGGACTCAACCCAGTCATCAAGAGCGTCGTTTACCGCTCGACGGAGCTCGGTTACGAAGTGCTGGGCATCCGTCGCGGCTGGCAGGGGCTCACGCACATGCGCCCCGGCTCCGAGCCCGACCCCGAATACGTCCGCCCTCTGGACCGGAGCAACACGCGCGCGATCGACCGCACCGGCGGCACGATCCTGCATACGTCGCGGACGAATCCACGCAAGATGAGCGAGGCGCGCATGCCGGGCTTCCTCGATAAAGACGAGCGCGCGCGCTTTGCCGCCGGCGACGGCGTGTACGACCTCACACCGCTGGTGCTTCGGAACATCAAGGCACTCGGCCTCGACTACCTCGTCACGATCGGCGGCGACGACACCCTCTCGTACTCAGAAGTGCTCGTGGCCGAGGGCATCCCGCTGATAGGCGTGCCCAAGACGATGGACAACGACGTTCGTGGGACCGAGTACTGCATCGGCTTCTCCACGGCGATCACGCGCGCCAAGGAGCTCATCGACCGGCAGCGCACGACGCTGGGCTCCCACGAGCGCATCGGCGTCTTCCGCATCTTCGGACGCGATGCCGGCTTCAGCGCGCTGCATGCCGCGTACGTGACGTCGGGGCGCTGCCTCATCCCCGAATCGCCGTTCGATCTGGATCGCCTCGTTGAGATCCTCGTGGAAGACAAGCGGAACAATCCTTCGCGCTACGCCTTCGTCGTCGCGGCGGAGGGCGCGGTGTGGAAGGGCGGTACGATCCCGGAGTACGGGCCGGCCGACGCCTTCGGTCATCGGCACAAGACGAACATCGCGGAGACGCTCGCCGATGAGATCCGCAAACGCTCGGGCGAAGAGACGGTCGCGAGCGAGCTCACCTACGACCTTCGCAGCGGCGACCCGGACGCGCTCGATCAGACCGTCGCGATCACCTTCGCGAACATCGCCGTCGACCTCATTCGCGACGGTGCCTCGGGACGGATGGTCGCGATCCAGGGCGGCAACTTCGTCCACACGACTCTTCCCGATCCGAAGCTCGGACCGCGACGCGTGGATGTCGAACACCAGTACAACGTCGAGCGGTTCCGTCCGCAGTACGCCGAACGCCTCGGCGCCTCGATCTTCCTCTCCGCGCCCGGGGACTGATGCGCGCCGCGCTCGTGCTCGCGCTCGCTGCCGTTGCGGCGCAGTCGTGCGTAGCCGCGACGCCTCAGCCATCTATCTCGCCGGCGCCAACAGCGACCGAGGCCGCTGTGGCGATAGCCGAGCGAACGCCGACCGTAGATCTCGCGACGACCCAGCCGTCGCCGCTGCCCACGCCGACGCCATTCTCGCCGTGCCCGTCGCCGCCGAAGCGCGTGGTGGACGTGGTGATGGCGCCGATCTGCGTGGTGGGCGCCAACGTCTTCGTCGAGAACTCCATCGCAGTCGCGGATCTACACACCTTGTTCGATCAAGTCGTGGAGGATCTCGCCGCGGTCCAGCGCGAGTTCGCGTGGACGCTCCGTCGCCAGCCGACGATCGAGGTGTTCGCCACGACGGCGAGTTATCGCACGGGGCTGATCAACGAGCTCGGCTATTCCGGCGCGACAGCTGCGTTCGTGGCCGAGAACTCGGTCGCGTTCTTCGAGCCGGATCTGCGGCTGATCCTGGTCAACTGGGAGGCGGTGCGCGAGCGCCGACCCATCTCAGCCGTCCGCCACGAGCTCACGCACTTCGTGGCGCTGGAAGCCTGCGAGCCGCGCTGCGACCTCGTCCCGGCATGGCTCAATGAGGGACAGGCGCGCCTGGCCGAGGCGACGATCCCCGGCGGCGACTGGCGGCTGGTCCGTGTGCGCTACGAGGCCGCGTCGATGGTCATGACCGGGACCTTGTTGCCCTTATCGACCCTCGTCTCACAGGCGCAATGGAACAACACCATCAGCTGGGCGGGCTACTACAAATACCAGGAGGCAGCGCGCGCGACGGAGCTGCTGCGAGCGGACATCGGAGGTTCGCAGCCGATCGCGCGTCTCTACGAACGTCTTCGGCGCGGCGAAGATGTCGCGCGCGCGTACGGATCGCTGACGGGGCGGAGCTTCGAGTCATTCGTCAGCGGGCTCGCGTCTCGGTTCACTGAAGATGTGCCGGCTGTCCCCGCGATCGTCACGACGGCCGGCCCGCAGGCCGGCAGTGGCATCGGCTATCTGCTCTACGGCTTCGCGTCAGAGGAGAAGGTGACGGTGCGCATCGTTGGGCGCCGGCTCCTGGAGACCGAGGAGATCACGGTGTCGCCGCAGGGCGCCCACTTCGCGGAGATCATCGATCGCTACCCGCCTGGCGTGTACGTGATCGCCGTGACATCAGGGGAGAACGTCATCGCATCGACCTCGTTCGACAAGCGCGGAGGTCGCCCGATCCAGCTGCGCGACTGAGCTATTTCGGCGAGTTCTTCCCCTGGTGGCCGGTGGCACCGCTCTGCGCCCCGGAACCTCCCTGGCTCCCGCGTTTCTTTCCTGGCTGTCCGCCCTGCGGATCCTGAGCCTTCGGCAATGCATCGGGTCGACTGTTCGGTGCCCGCCGCTCTTTCTGTGTCTTCATGGGATCCTCCGTATCGATCGCCGCGGTCTGCGCGCGGCCATGATCACGATACCGATCAGGATCCCGAGGCCCACGAGCCCGGCGGTCAGCAGAAAGTCGTTATTGCCGCCGGCGGCCGGCGCCGCGGACGCGGTCGCCGCCACAGATGGGCTCGCGACCGCCACGACCGATCGTGTCGGTGACGGAGTCGTGCTCACCGTCGTTGTCGGCGCCGCGGTCGTCGGCGCAACTGTCGCGGTGGGCGACGCCGTCCGTGACGCGGTCGCGGTGGCGGTCGGCGTCGCGGTCGGGGCGGCTGTCGGACTAGGACTCGCCCCAGCGGTCGGCGCGGGCGACGGCGACGTGGTGCTGGTCCCCAGAGATGCGCAAGCCCGCGAATCGGCGACACCCGGGGCCGAGGCGCAGACGGACCGCGCGGGCGTGACCCACGAGCTGCCATCGGCAGCGGTCCGTGCGAGCGCGACGAGGATGAACGGATAGTGCGCGCCGCTCGGCGCGCCGCAGGTCCCCGCCTCGAACTGGAGGTCGAGCGTCGTGGTGTCACCGTCGAGCGTCGCGCTGGGACCGGAGCGGAGACAACGGCCGCCGCTGTCGTTGCCTCTGCTGTACAGGGCCAAGATGTCCCGGTCGAAGCTCATGAACATGTTCGACGTCGCCGGAAAAACGTTCGCCCCGCCAAGGCTGGTACGAAAGCTGTCGTACGCCGCCTGCGTCTGGAAGACCCGCATTGCCGGGCGCTCGCCAAGCTCGGGCAGGTGGCCCCGAAGCTGGAGGCGCGACGTGACCCCCGTGGCCGCCCCGGCGGGGGCGGCGAGCAAAGAAATCCCAAGGACGACGAGGGCGACGGTCGCGACGAGCCTGCGCATCGCGGCAGACTCTATGCTCTGGCGCCCCACATGGGCATGACGGAGGTCTATCAAAATGGCCGATAACAAGACCGTCCCGGCGCCGGAGCAATTCGAGAAGCTCGGCGCGTTCTACCTCGGCCGGCCGTACGACCCGGTCAAGAAAGCATCCCAGCCCGGCCTCATCCTCTATGACTCCAAGGACCTCGTGACGCACGCCGTCTGCGTGGGCATGACCGGGAGCGGGAAGACGGGTCTCTGCATCGACCTGCTCGAGGAGGCCGCGCTCGACGGTGTCCCCGCGATCGCAATCGACCCGAAGGGCGATCTCACCAACCTGATGCTGACCTTCCCGGAGCTACGACCCGAGGACTTCCGTCCGTGGATCAACGAAGACGATGCGCGTGCGAAGTCGCTGTCCCCCGACGAGTACGCGGCGCAGCAGGCGAAGCTCTGGAAGGACGGTCTCGCCGCATGGGGCGAGGACGGTGCGCGCATCAAACGACTCAAGGATGCCGCGGACTTCGCCATCTACACGCCTGGCTCGAGCGCGGGCATTCCCATCTCCATACTCGCGTCGTTCGCGGCGCCGGCGCAGGCGGTGCGCGATGACAGCGAGCTCCTCCGCGACCGCGTGACGACGACCGCGAGCAGCGTTCTCGGTCTGCTCGGGATCGACGCCGATCCGATCCAGAGCCGCGAGCACATCCTCATCGCGAACCTCCTTACGAAAGCCTGGAGCGCGGGCGAAGGTCTTGACCTCGCCGCGCTCATCGGGCAGATCCAGAAGCCGCCCATGACGCGGGTCGGGGCACTCGATCTCGAGTCCTTCTATCCACAGAAGGAGCGCGCGCAGCTTGCCGTGAAGATGAACAATCTCCTCGCCTCGCCCGGCTTCAACGCCTGGCTCGAGGGCGTGCCGCTCGATGTGGGGCAGCTGCTGAGGTCCGAGAGCGGCAAGCCCCGTGTCGCGATCGTGTCGATCGCGCATCTCTCGGAGTCGGAGCGCATGTTCTTCGTGTCCCTGCTGCTGAACCAGGTCCTCGACTGGGTACGGACGCAGTCCGGAACGACGAGCCTGCGCGCGGTGCTCTACATGGACGAAATCTTCGGCTACTTCCCGCCCGTCGCCGAACCGCCCTCGAAGCGGCCGCTACTCACACTGCTGAAGCAGTCCCGCGCGTTCGGGCTCGGAATCGTGCTCGCAACACAGAACCCCGTCGACCTCGACTACAAGGGCCTCGCGAACGCAGGGACCTGGTTCCTGGGCCGGCTGCAGACCGAGCGCGACAAGGCCCGCGTGCTCGAGGGGCTCGAGAGCGTGTCCGCGGCGGCGCACGCGCAGTTCGACAAGGGCGAGATCGACAAGCTGCTGTCGGGGCTGTCGCAGCGGATCTTCTTGATGCACAACGTGCATGAGGACGCGCCCGTCGTGTTCGAGTCGCGGTGGGCCATGAGCTACCTGCGGGGTCCGCTGACGCGCGACCAGATCAAGAAGCTCATGGACGGCAAGCGGCCGGCCGCGAACGTCGAGCAGAGAGCGTCGACGGGCACGGCGGGCTCGACCAGCGACGCGGTGGCCGAATCCGCGCAGAAGACGCGCGAGCAGCGTGACGCCGCGGTCGAGAAGCTGCGCACGCAGTACGCCCCCAAGCTGCGCAAGCTCGAAGAGAAGGTGCGCAACGCGGAGCAGATCGTGCAGCGCGAAGAGGGACAGGCCCGCGGTGCAAAGACGCAGACCGCAATCTCGGCCGGCGCCACGATCCTCGATGCCCTGCTAGGCCGCAAGGTCAGCCGAACCTCGCTGGGCCGCGCTACGACGACGGCGCGAGGTGCGCAGCGTGCGATGCAGCAGGAGCAGGACGTGAAGGCGGCGAAGGAAGATCTCGAGTCGGCGCGAGCCGACTACGAGCGTCTCGGGCAGGAGCTCGCCGCGAGGATCGCGGAGATCCAGGCCATGGCTTAAGAAGAGTTCCGGTCAGCGCGCTCCCGACCGCGAGGACCAGCCTATGGACCGCCCCAGTAGCCTGCCGCCCAACTCACGGCGGCGAGCTTGGTCTGGCCCGCGACCGACGGGTGGAAATAGTCGCGCGTCGAGACGTCGGCGGCCGCGAACTTCGTGTCGAACGCCGCGTTCTGGTCGTAGCGACACCTCGCCGCGAACTCC
>JANMSU010000099.1:0-2047 GCA_031389835.1 Chloroflexota bacterium | reverse complement strand
TTGTTCGCGTCGATCGAAAGGTCGATCGCGCCGGCGCGCTCATTGCGATACAGCACGCGCTTCCAGGTCTTCCCGCCGTCGCGCGTGCGGAACACGCCGCGCTCGGGATTCGGTCCGTGCGCGTGCCCGAGCGCCGCGACGTACGCGGTGTCGGGGTCGTCGGGATGCACGCGGACCTGACCGATGTTGCGCGTCCTCTCGAGACCGAGGTGCGTCCAGGTCTTGCCCGCGTCCGTCGAGCGGTACACGCCGTCGCCATGCGACACGTTGCCGCGGATGCAGCTCTCGCCCATGCCGGCGTAGATCACGTTGGGATCGGAGCGCGACACCGCGATCCCGCCGACCGAGGCGCGTTTGAAGAAGCCGTCGGACACGTTCTCCCAATACAGCCCGCCGTCGCCGGTCTTCCACACGCCGCCGCCGGTGGAGCCGAAGTAAAAGGTGTTGCGGTCGCGGGGATCGCCGGCCACCGCGACGACGCGGCCACCCCGGAACGGGCCCGCGTTGCGCCATTCGAGCTTGTCGAGGAAGTTCGGGATGACGCTGCGGCTGCTGCCGGAACGGGTCGCGCGTGCACGACGGCGGACTGGCATTGGCGAAGACCTCCCCCAGATGCGTGCTGCGGCGTGAGCCTAAGCGTTCTGGCTAGAATCTGCCCCCATGGAAAAGGTGTACGAGCTTCTCGATGTCCGGCCCAACGCACTCACGGCGGTCACGCTGCTCTCGCTCGCGCTCGCGTTCGGAATCGCCGAGACCTTCTACAAGTTCCACAGCTTCACGCTCGAAGCAGGCGCGTTCCTCGCGACGTGGTGGGTGCTGCGACGCGTCGGTCTGTTCTTCGTCAAGCGCTGACAAGCGAGCGTCGTGTCGTCCTGTTGCGAGCCGGGCGAATACGACAAGCTCTTCGACGAGAAACACGCCAGATCGAAGGCACGCGACTACGCGCGTAAGGGCCTGACCGGCGACGCGCAAAGCGTCGTCGATCTCATTCGGAGTCGGATGTCACCCGGCTACAGCGTGCTCGAGATCGGCGGCGGCATCGGCGAGATCCACCTCGAGCTGCTCCGTGACGGTGCCGCGCGCGTTCTGAATGTCGAGCTCGCGACGCAGTACGAGACCGTGGCCTCCGAGCTGATACGTGAACGTGGCCTCGCCGATCGTGTGGAGCGGCGTCTTGGCGATTTCGTGCGCGAGGCCGGCAGCGTCCCGCCGGCGGACGTCGTCGTCATGAACCGCGTCGTCTGCTGCTATCCGGATCCCGATGCCCTCGTCGGCGCCGCGGCGGACCACGCGCGCCGACTCCTTGTCATGGTGTTCCCAGTCGATCGGTGGTGGATCCGCTGGGGCATCGTCGCGGGTAACGCCTGGCTCGCGCTGCGTGGCAACTCGTTCCGCGGCTACGTCCACGCGACGCGGGTCGTTTTAGCGGCAGCTGACCGCCGCGGCATGCGACTCGTGCAGCAGCGTCGTGGCTTGATCTGGCAACTCATCGCGCTCGAACGGACCACGTAGTGCCGCGCCGCAGACGAGGCGTTCGTTACCAGCGGTGATACGCGGGATGACCGGGCTTCACAACGACGAACAAGCCGCGCGAAATCGCGCAGACCTTGCCACCCGCATGCAGCTCGGCTTCGACGCTCGCGCGATCCGTCGAGGCATCGACGACGTGCGCGACGATCTCGATCTCCCCGTCGGTCGGCGTCGGTCGGCGCATCGTGATCGTGTACTCCGCGGTGACCATCGTCGGCGGCGCGTCGGCCCCGTCGCGCTTCATGAGGTGGTATGCGGCGGCCCAGAGCGAGTGGCAATCCATGAGCGTGCCGATGCGCCGCCGGAGAGAAGGCCCTCGTACGCCTCGTAGAACTTCTCCGGACGCCAGCAGAGTACGACCTCGTCGCCGCGCACGTGGCTTTTGATGCGAATGCCCTTGGCGTTGCTCGGCCCGCAACCGAAACAGATGCCCTTCGGCGCATAGCGGTCCTGCAGCGCGGCTTCGTCCATGCTTCGGAGCCTAGCGAGGAGTAACGAAGACGGTTCTCCTGCTAAC
>JANMSU010000082.1:0-3893 GCA_031389835.1 Chloroflexota bacterium | reverse complement strand
GGTGAACGACACCTTCGGCACTTCACGCTGGGTCGGATCGGTCAGCTCGAAGTACTGCTCAGCGTTGAAGCCGAACATCCCGGCGATGATGTTGGTCGGCACGGTCTGGATCGCCGTGTTGTAGTCGCGGACGTTCCCGTTGTAGAAGCGCCGTGCGAAGGCGATCTTGTCCTCGGTCGCCGTGAGGTTCTCCGATAGATCCTTGAACTCCTGGATCGCCTGAAGCTGCGGATATGCCTCAGCGACGGCCCGCAGATTGAGCAGGGCGGCACCCAGCGCGTTCTCAGCCTGCGCCCGCTGCTCGGGTGAGCCGGTCTGCGCCGCGGCCATCGCGTCGGACCGAGCTTTGGTGACGGCCTCGAACGTTTGGCGCTCGTGCGCGGCGTAACCCTTCACGGTCTCGATAAGGTTCGGGATGAGGTCCCAGCGTCGCTTCAGCTGGACGTCGATGTCGGCCCAGGCCTCACGCACACGCTGACGCAGCGTGACGAGGCGGTTGTATAGACCGACGACGAACACGACGATGAGCCCGATGACGACGAGCACGATCAGGATCTCCACGGCGTCCTCCCCTTACCTACGGCACGGTCCATCATGACATCAGCGGACCGAGTGCCTCTTCCAACTCGCGCTGGCGCTCCATCCCGGCGCGGATCCGTGCGGTCACGACCGCACGCGGTCGGAACGTGCGTCCGGTCGGCGACTTGACCCCCGCGATGTCGGCCACCGCGCCGATGCGCTCCAACGCGCAGATCGCGGCCCCGCGCGCCGACCCCTCGCCGGTCTGACTCATGAGGAGTGGGCGATCGATCGCATCGGCGAAGAGCTGGATGAGCCAGGGCAGCGCGAGAAGCGTGCCGCCGGTGGCGATCACGCGGTCGATGCTTGGCATCGCGCGACTCGTGACGTCCCAGAGGCGCGTGACCCGATAGGCGACGCCCTCGACCATCGCGCGCGCGATGTCCTCCGAGGTCGTGCCGAGACCGATGCCCGCGACCGCTGCGCGCGCGGCATCGTTCCAGGTCGGACTGCGATCGCCGGCGAGGAGCGGGAGCGCGATGAGCGGCCCGTCCACCGGCGGACGGCGGAGGACTCGCGGCACGTCGACATCCGGAAATGTCCTGGCCACCCAGCCGAGGACGTTCCCCCCGTTGGAGAGTGCGCCACCGGCGACGACGCGTGAGCGGTCGAGTCGATAGGTCCATCCGCCCTGAACGATCGGCGGATCGTCGCTCGCATAGACCACGCGCATCGCGCCCGACGTCCCCAGGAACAACGAGGCCGTGTCGCGACCGACGGCCCCCGCGCCAACGTTGGAACACGCGCCGTCGCCGATGGCAGGCACCCACTTCGCGTTCGCAAGCGCGGCCCAGCGCCGCGCGAAGGCCGGAAGCATCCCGGTGAGGGGCGCGTCGTCGATCGGAGAGAGCGTCTCCTCGCCTACGACGAGGTGCGACAGAAGCGCGCGGTCCCAGCGGCGCGCGCGCTGGTCGTACAGCCCGGTAGCCGACGCCATGCCGTGACCCGCCCGTCGCGCACCGAGGATCCGGAGATACAGATATTCCCCGAGCGACATCCACCACTTCGCGCGCGCGTAACCCTCAGCGTCGTGCTCGCGGAGCCACCGCAGCTTCGCCGGGAGATACGAGGCATGCAGTACGCAGCCGGTGCGCGCGTGAGTCTCGACAGGATCGACCTCGCGCCGCAGCGCCGCGGCCGCGCCGCGCGCGCGGGTATCCGCCCAGGTGAGAACGCGCGTGGTCGGTCGGCCGTTCGCGTCGACGCCGACCAGGCTGTGCCAGAACGTCGACGTGGCGACCGCTGCGATCTCGCCAGCGCGGCGCCCCGCGCTCGCCACCACCGAGTCGATCGCGCCGCACGCGGCTCGGACGCGCTCCTCCGCATCGACCGTGGCCTCGCCGTCGACCGAGATGCGCACCGGCCGGTCGGCGTGCGCAACGAAGGGGGCGATCGGTCGCCCCCGCGCGTCGAAGAGGAACGCGCGCAGCCCCGATGTGCCGATGTCGAGCGCGAGCACGAGCGGAGGACGCGCCTCGCGCAGCGGGATCGCGAGCGGCTCGCGCAGCACCGCGCGAGTATGCGCGCGACTAAGCGGTCGCTGGGCGGATGAGCGGCGCGCGCGTCACGCGCGGGAGGCGGAGTCGGACGAGCGACCCCATCGTCGAGGGACTCTCGATGTCCAGCGATCCGCCGTTCGCCTCCATCAGGAGGCGGGCGAGCTCGAGGCCCAGGAAACGATCCGTGTCCGCGACGGCACGCGGCTCATCGGCGCGCCCGGGATCGTCGAAGAGGGCGCGATCGTCGACGCGCAGCGGAACGCGTGAACGGTCGCTGACGTCGACCCAGGCGAACTGCGCGTCGGTCCGGACGGCGACATTCACGTACTCGCTGGAGTGCTGCAGCGCGCTGCGGACGACGCTCTCGATCGCCTGCCGCAGCCGGTCGGCGTCGGCCTCGACGACCGGAGCTTCCGCTCCGAGCGTGATGATCACGCGCGACTTATCAGCCACGGCTTTCACCGCTCCGCGTACCACCTCGTTCAGGTCGGACTGCGTCCTCGTGAACAGGAGCCGCTCGCTCTGCAGCCGTCCGAGCGAGACGAAGTCGCGGGCGAGGAACTGGAGCTCCTGCGCGCGCAGCCGCAGCTCCTGAACCGTGCCGCGCTCCTCGGAGCTTGCGGGTGTGCTCTGGTCGAGCTTCGCCGCGAGCGCCGCGATCGCCTCCACGGGTCGCGGCAGCTCGAAGTCGAGGACCCGAAGAAAGTCTTCGCGCTGACGATCGACCACCGCGAGGCGCGCGGCGTTGGTCCGCTGGCGATCGAGGAGCAGCGCTATGGCGATGAAGATCACGAGGCGCGTGAAGCCGTTCCAGGCCGAGGCCGCGGCCGGCACGCCGCCGCGGTTGACCGTATCGGCGAAGAGCCACGCCAGAGCACCGGCGATCGCGACGATCACGCCGGGACCGCGCCCGACGTTCCACGCCGTCACGACGACCGGGATCAAGTAAAAGAGCGAGAAGCCGATATCGGGTCCGGTGAGAAGATCGACGAGGCACACCGACGCGACGGCCACCAGCGACAGCGCTGTCAGCGAAAACTTGCGGCCCACCGTTACGCGAGCAGGTCGCGCACCGCAGCGGCGATGTCGCGCGCGGCTATTCCGGCAGCCGCCAGGAGCTCCGCCGGCTTACCCGACGAAGGCATCTCGCGCACCGCGAGGTGCCGCAGCGCGATGTCCTTCACGCCAAGCGAGACGAGACCAGCCACGACGGCGTCGCCGAGGCCACCTTCGGGCCAGTGGTCTTCAACGACGACGAGACGCCCACCGGTCGCACGCACGGCACTTGCGATGCCTTTCGCGTCGATTGGTTTTACGGAATACGCGTCGATGAGCAGGACCTTGACGCCTGCCTTCGCGAGCTCGTCGACGGCCTTGATGGCTTCGTGCACGGTGATGCCCGCGGCGACCACGGTGACGCGGTCGTCCCCGTCGCCGCCACGCACGACGCGACTCCCTCCGATCGGGAACTCGTCCTCCGGGCGATAGAGGATCGCGGTCTTCTCCCGCGTCGTGCGGATGTACGAGATCCCGCGCAGGTCGGCCATCGCCACGACGAGCTTCGCCGCCTGATTCGCGTCGCACGGATAGAGAACAGTGCTGCCGTGCACCGCGCGCATCATCGCAAGATCCTCGAGTGCCATCTGTGACGGTCCGTCCTCGCCGATCGAGACGCCGGCATGCGAACCCGAAAGACGGATGTCCGCGCGCGAGATCGCGGCCATGCGGATGAAGTCGTACGCGCGCGTAAGGAACGCCGCGAACGTGGACGCGAACGGCACGAAGCCGACGACCTGCATCCCGACCGCGACCGCG
>JANMSU010000054.1:0-23262 GCA_031389835.1 Chloroflexota bacterium | reverse complement strand
TCCTACACGAGGGCGTGCTGCAGAAGATGGGAAAGCGGACCGGCCTCTATCTGCGTCTCGAGGACGTGCTTGAGGCGGTCGGCAAGGACGCGACGCGCTTCCTGCTGCTGCAGCGTGGCGCCGACAGCCAGCTCGACTTCGACTTCGAGCTCGCGGTGCAGCAGTCGAACGACAATCCCGTCTACTACGTGCAGTACGCGCACGCGCGGATCGCGAGCATCTTCCGCACCGCCGCGGAGCGCGGCATCACGCCCGAGGGCGCCGATCTGTCAGTGCTCGCGACGCCCGGTGAGCTCGCGATGATCCGGCTGTGCCTGCGCTTTCCGGAATTGCTCGCCGACATCGTCGGCCACCGCGGCGTGCACCTGCTCACCGGCTACGCGCTCGAGCTCGCCGGTGCGTTCCACGGTTTCTACCGCGACCACCGCGTCGTCAGCGAAGACGAAGCGGTGTCGAAGGCTCGACTCCGTTTAGTTCAAGCGGTGCAGGTCACGCTCCGTCAGACACTTGGTCTGCTCGGCGTCAGCGCGCCCGAGACGATGTAGCCGGAACTCCAACCTAACTCAGACGGCCGCCTCATCGTTGATGAGACGTGCGGTCACGACCGCGCCTAGCCCGTACGCAACGACCGCGGCGAGCGCTAACGCGCCCACCGCGGGGATCTGACAGATGACGAAGAGGATCGTTGCGCCGGCGAGCGCGATGACCGGTGCCGGGACCTGCGTCTGGAAACGCGAGAGCGCGCGCGTGTGCAGCAGCGCGTCGCCGAGACGCCAGGCGGTGGCGGCGAAGCCGACGAGCAGCGCGAGCAGCGCGAAGACGCACACGACCGCGAACGCGGTGAGGCCGACCTGCAACTCGCTGCCCGGCCCGAACGGCGTCTCGCGCAGCGCGCTCGTCACGAGTTGAGATACACGACCCAGGCCAGCGCGGCCGTGGAGACCGCGAGACCGAGGACGATGAATCCGGCCGCGAATACGCGTGCCTGCGATCGCCAGTCACCCAGCGACGCGCGGTACACGGCGACGACCTGACCGTTCACCAGCCCCAACGTCGACGCGGTGAGCAGCAGCGTCAGCAGAAGCGCGGCGGCATCGCGCGCGGCGTCCGAGATGCCGCGCTGCAGTGGGACGATCGCCTGGAGTGGACCCCCGACACGCCACTGAGCATCGGCGACGGTCCGCCCTGCCGGCAGCACGCTCTGCTGATCGAAGAACACGCGCGGTCGCTCGGACATCGCCGCGACCACCTCCGAGAGGGCTTCATGTCGCAGCGCGGACGCCTCCGGTCCCGACTCGAGCGGCTCCGCCACTTCGGGCAGCTCCTCGACGGGCGTCTGGTGTGCGTGCCACCGCTGCACGTGATTGAGGCTCGCGTTGGTGACGATGCGGAAGATCCAGGGGCCGAACGGGAGGTTCGGGTCGTACTGGTGGAGCGCCTTGTGCGCGCGGATGAAGGCCTCCTGGGCGCAGTCGGATGCCGCGTCGGCGTCACCCGTGATGCGCAGCGCGATGTTGTACACCCGGCCTCCGTAGCGTTCGACAAGGGTCGAAAAAGCGTCGGCATCGCCGACGAGGCACCGCTGAACGGCTTCCTGATCGGTGCGCGTCAGCCGGCAGCCTCCGATGGCGCCCGAGTTCGCCCTCCTGACCGCTTACCCGAGGGCAGATCGGGGTGTTTCGCGTATTGTGGTGCCCCCGATGGATCTCACTTGGTTGGGACACGCTTGCTTCCGCATGCGCGGCCGCGAAGGCATCGTCCTCACCGACCCACCCGATCCCAAGTCCGGTCACGCCATCTCCCGCACGGAGTCCGGCCTGGTCACGATCTCCCACGACCACCCCGGACACTCGAGCCTGAAGTCCGTCGGCGGCGAGCCGGTCGTGCTGCGCGGCCCCGGCGAATACGAGGTCCACGAGGTGCTCGTGACCGGACTCGGCACGTTCCACGATGAGGAGAAAGGCGCCGCGCGCGGTCGCAACACCGTGTTCGCCATCCGGCTCGACGATCTCCTCATCTGCCACCTCGGGGACCTCGGCCACTCGCTGCCGGCCGCCGATCTCGAGCGGCTCGGCGACGTCGACATAGTGCTCGTCCCGATCACCGGCGCGGACACGAACCTCTCCGCCGCGAGGGCCGCGGAGATCGTCCATCAGCTCGAGCCGAAGGTCGTCGTTCCCATGTCGTACGACCCTGAGGTTCAGAAAAAGGACAGCCCCTACGAGCGCCTCTTACACGAGCTCGGCGTCAAGGAGCTGACGCCCGTGCCGAAGCTCTCGGTCACGCGAAGCTCCCTTCCGGAGAACGTGCAGGTGGTCGCGCTCGACTCACGCGCGCGGTAGGCCTAGGCTCTCGCGCCAGTAGGCGGAGGGAGGCAGGTTATGCGCGCACGCGCTGAGGTCTTACAGGCATTCCAGTACGGCCTCATCATCTTCACGCTCACAGCTCTTCTCGGTCTCGCGAACGCAACACAGGTCTTTGGCGCTCTCGATCGCGCCACGCTGCTCACGCATCTCCATTCCGGGACGCTCGGCTGGATCACGATGGGTGTGTTCGGCATCGCGATCTGGATGTTCGCCCGCAGGAATGAGGACCTAAGCGCCGCGATCATGCTGAGTGGGCTCGGCACGGCCGCGTACGTCATGGCGTTCTGGTCAGGCGTCTTCATCCTTCGCGGCGTGTTCGGTCTCGCGGAGCTCGCGATCATCGTGTACTGGTGGTGGTTCGTGTACACGCGCGCGAAGGCCGATGGAGGCATCGCCCGCCTCGACGTCCCGAAGCTGTCGGTACTTCTCGGGCTGACGACGCTCGTCATCGGCTCGACGCTTGGCGTCATCGTGCAGGTACTCCTGGCGACGGGCAACGCGATTCCGACGACCGTCGATCTTGTTGGCGCTCACGCGTCGGCGCAGACCGGTGGCTACCTCGTGCTCGTCGCAGCGGGATTCGCTGAGTGGCAGCTCGCCGGTGGAGGCGGTAAGCGCAGTACTCTCGGCCTCGCCCAGGTATATCTCCTGTTCGTCGGCGGCCTCGTGCTCTCGTTCAGCCTTTTGCTCGCGTCGGTGCTGGGTCAAGCGCTGGCGCAGGCCCTCCCCGGGATCGCGACGCTCATGACCCTCGCCGGCATCGTCATCGTCGCAGTGCGTTTCGGACGAGCGGCGATCGCGGCTCCGTGGATGGCGGTCACGGGTACACGGCACATCGCGATCGCGGTGCCGTTCCTCGCACTCGCGGTCGTGCTACAGGCGATCCTCGTGCAGCAATTCATCGCCGCGCAGGGCGACTTCACGAAGATCTCGATCGGGCTGCTGCACGCGCTCGATCACTCGTACTTCATCGGCGTCATGACGAACATCCTGTTCGGCGCGATCCTCGTGACCTCGGCGGATCGCCCGCGCGTATGGCCATGGGCGGACCACGTCATCTTCTTTGGTCTGAACCTCGGCGCCGCGGCATTCATCGCCGTGCTGATCATCGTGGGGTCGGGCGAAGGCAAGCCGGCGTTCACGCACCCGGTCGCATTCGTCGCGCCGGTCATGGGCCTGTCCGCCCTGCTCGGCATCGCGACCTACCTCAGGCGCATGATGGGCACGCCAGCGGTCCTTTCACCGCGCGCGCGGGCTTAGTTGCTCCGTACCGGACGGTCGGGGAATCCCGGCCGTCCGGTATGAGATACTTTTCATGACGTCGCGCGGGCGCGCGACGACTTTTTCTGTCCGGATGGTCCGACTTTCCGATGTACGCAATCGTCCGCAGCGGCGGTAAGCAGTACCGCGTCGAAGAGGGAGCCCTCGTCAGCGTCGACAGCCTCGCCGGCAAGGTCGGTGAGACGGTCACGCTCGGCGACATCCTGGTCATCGCGGACGGCGACGACGTGAAGGCGGGCGAGTCGGCGCTCGGCGGCGCAAAAGTAACGGCCGAGATCGTCGCGCACGGCAAGGGCCCGAAGATCCACGTCCTCCGGTACAAGAACAAGACCCGCCAGCGCCGCGGTCGCGGCCATCGCCAGTCGGAGACGACGCTCCGCATCACGAAGATCGAGGCTTAAGAAAAATGGCACACAAAAAGGGCGCAGGCTCCACACGCAACGGTCGCGACTCCGCCGGCCAGCGGCTCGGCGTGAAAGAATTCGCCGGCTCGCAGGTCGAGGCGGGCACCGTCCTCGTGCGTCAGCGCGGCACGCGTCTCCTCCCCGGCCAGAACGTCGGTGTCGGCAAGGACCACACCCTCTTCGCGCTCGTCGCCGGTGAGGTGAAGTACACCCCCGCGCGCGACGACCGGCGCAAAGTCAACGTCATCCCAGCGGCATAGAGAGAAGGACCCGATGAAGGAAAAGATCCACCCGAAGTACGTCGACGCGAAGGTCATCTGCGCGTGCGGCAACTCGTTCATGACCGGGTCGACGAAGCCCGAGCTTCACGTCGAGGTCTGCGCGAAGTGCCACCCGTTCTTCACGGGCAAGCAGCACATCCTGGACATCCAGGGTCGCGTCGATCGCTTCAACAAGCGATACGGGACCAAGCAGGCGGAGCAGCCGGCCGCGAAGGCGGAGGCCGCTCCGGGCCGTTAGCTGCCGCCGATCAGCGCCCGGGCCCACGCGGGTCTCGAGGTGATCGTCGGCTCGATGTTCAGCGGCAAGAGCGAGGAGCTCATTCGCCGAGTGAGGCGTGCGGTGATCGCGCGTCGCGCGGTGCAGGTGTTCAAGCCCGCGATCGACATTCGCTTCAACAGCGAGCTGGTGAGCTCACACGACGGCGACTCGTTCGAGGCGCGGCCGGTGCTCGTGGGCGAGGAGATCCTGCAGCTGATGTCGCCGGACACGACGGTCGTGGGCATCGACGAGGTCCAGTTCTTCGATCACGCGATCGTCGGTGTGGTGCGGAAGCTCGTTGCGGGCGGCCATCGCGTGATCTGCGCGGGCCTCGATCTCGACTTTCGCGGCGAACCGTTCGGCGCGGTACCGACACTGCTCGCGCTGGCGGAGAAGGTCGACAAGCTCGAGGCGATCTGCGTCGTCTGCGGCGAGGGCGCGACGCGGACGCAGCGCATCGTCAACGGCGTTCCGGCCTTCTACGACGAGCCGATCATCGTGATCGGCGCCAAAGAGGCGTACGAGGCGCGCTGCCGCTCTTGCCACGAGGTGCCGCGGCGCGGCGCGTCCGCCGCGGCCCGGACGATCGCGACGTGAACCCACCCACCGCGTACGGCGGGCAGGCAGTCATCGAAGGCGTGATGATCCGCGGCCGGCGGACGATTGGGCTTGCGTGCAGGCTCCAGAACGGTGAGATCTACAGGTACCGCGAGCCACTGCGCTCGGCGTTGCTGCAGTCCCGCGTCGCTCGCGCGCCGTTCGTGCGCGGGCTCGTGGTCCTGTACGAATCGCTCTCGATTGGCACGCGGATGCTGATGAAGTCGGCCGACCTGCAGCTCGAGGAGGGCGAGGGCTCCGTCAGCAGCGGGGGCAACGCGGTGGTCTTTGGCGGAGCCCTGCTGTTCGCGCTCGCGTTCTTCGTCGGCATCCCGTACTTCGCGACCCAGGCGGCGCATCAGTTCGTCGAATCGTCGCTGCTCCTGAACATCGCCGAGGGAGTGCTGCGGATGGTGCTCTTCCTCGGCTATCTCTTCGCGATCTCCTTCATGCCCGACATCCGCCGCGTGTTCATGTACCACGGTGCGGAGCACATGACGATCCACGCCTTCGAGCACGGCACCGAGCTCGTCCCTGAGCGAATCGAGCCGTACCCGACCGCGCATCCCCGGTGCGGCACCGCGTTCCTGCTCTTCGTCGTCGTGGTGTCGATCGCGTTATTCGCGTTCCTGCCGCGGACGAACATCTTCGTGGACCTTTTCGCGCGCCTGCTGCTGATCGTTCCGGTCGGCTCGATCTCTTACGAGGTCCTGCGTTTCGGCGCGGCGCACGAGACCAATCCGGTGATGCGTCTTCTCGTCGCGCCCGGACTCCTGCTGCAGCGGATCACGACCCGGCGACCCGAGCCGGGCATGATCGACGTCGCGGTCGCGTCGCTTCAGGAAGCGCTCGCAGGCGACGCGGAGGCGGGCATCGTGCCCACGGCAGTAACTCGTCCGAGTCAACCGTGAGCGAGACACTCACTTCCGGCCTGCGTAGGCGACTGACGAAGGTCGAGGAGCGCTACGACGAGCTCGGTCGTCTCATGGCTGACCCTGAGGTGACCGCGAGCCACGAACGCATCCGCGAAGTGGGTCAAGAGCTCTCGCAGCTGACACCGGTCGTCGACACCGTCCGTACGCTGCGGGCTGCCGAGGCACGTCTCGAGGAAGCCCGCGGCCTCGTGGACTCCGACGACAACGACCTGCGCGACATCGCGCGCGAGGACGTCGCGACCGCATCGCGTGAGGTCGACGACGCGCTGGTGAAGCTTCGGTCCCAGCTCGTTCCACGCGATCCCCTCGACGAGAAGAACGTCATCGTCGAGCTCCGCGCCGGCGAGGGCGGGGAAGAGGCCGCGCTTTTCGCGCTCGACCTGTACCGGATGTACGCGCGCTACGCCGAGCGCCATCGCTGGAAAGTCGAGGTCCTCTCCCAAAGTGATGCGGAGAAAGGCGGCTTCAAGGAGATCATCTTCCGGATTGCCGGAAAAGCCGCGTACAGCAAGCTGAAGTTCGAGTCGGGCGTGCATCGCGTGCAGCGCGTGCCCGAGACCGAGGCGCAGGGGCGGATCCACACCTCGACCGCGACGGTCGCCGTCCTCCCGGAGGCCGAGGAGATCGATATCCAGATCCCCGAGAGCGATCTGAAGATCGACGTCTACCGTGCCGGCGGCAAGGGCGGCCAGGGCGTGAACACGACGGACTCCGCGGTGCGGATCACGCACACCCCGACCGGCGAGGTCGTGACCTGTCAGGACGAGCGGTCACAGCTGAAGAACAGGGCGAAGGCGATGGCCGTTCTGCGCGCGCGTCTCCTGGTGCGCGAGCAGGAGCGGCGCGACCTCGAGACCGGGACAGCGCGCCGGGCGCAGATCGGCCGCGGCGAGCGCTCGGAAAAGATGCGCACCTATAACTTCCCCCAGGACCGTCTCACCGACAAGCGGCTTGGATACAACCTCTCGAATCTCGAGCGGCGGCTGGACGGTGACATCGACGACATGATCGATGCGCTCGCGGCACAGGACGAGGCCGAACGTCTCTCGAGCCTCGAGGACGAAACGGACTGATCGACCTCGCGATCCGCGGCGGTCGCGTCGTGACGGCCACCGGCACGACGCGCGCCGACGTCGGCGTTCAGGACGGGCGCATCGCGGTGATCGGCGAGGTGCCGCATGCCGCGCGCGATCTCGACGCCAGTGGGCAGCTCGTTCTTCCGGGCTGCGTCGATCTGCACACGCATCTCGCGAGCACGCCGACCTTCACGCCGCTGGACGACTTCGAGCACGGCACGCGCGCCGCGATCGCCGGCGGCGTGACGACGGTGTGCTCGATGGTCTATCAGGACGGGACGTTGCGAGCGGGCATCGAGCGCGGGCTACGTGACGCGGAGCGATCGCTCGCGGACTTCGCGTTCCACGTCGTCGTCACCGACCCGAGCGATGCGGCCATCGGCGAGCTGCCTTCGCTCGCACGTGACGGGCACACGGGCCTGAAGGTGTTCATGGTCGCGCCGCGCTTCGACGAGCGGATCACCGACTACGTCCGTCTCTTCCGCGCCTCGGCCAGTGTCGGGATGCTCGTCGCGGTCCACGCCGAGGACCACGGGGTCGTGGCGCGCAAAACGGCGGAGCTCCACGCGGCGGGGCACGACGGCGTGCGGTATTTCCCCGAGAGCCGTCCGCCCGAGGCGGAGGACGTCGCGCTGCGCTCCGCGGCGCAGCTCTCCGCGAAGACCGGCGCCGCGCTGTATTTCGTGCACCTTTCGTCGCGTCTCGCGCTCGCGGCGCTCGCCGACGCGAAGGCGCGCGGGCTGCGCGTCTACGGAGAGACGCGGCCCCTGTATCTCTATCTCACGCGAGAGCGTTTCGAGCGGCCGGATGCCGCGCTCTGGGTCGGCCAGCCGCCACTGCGCGCGCAGGAAGATGTCGACGCGATGTGGCAAGCGCTGCGCGACGGGTCCGTTGATACCGTCGGCACCGACCACTATCCGCATACGCGCGCGGCGAAGCTCGCGCCAGGTCTCGCGTTCGATCGCGTTCCGCCCGGTGTCGCGAACCTCGAGACGCTGCTGCCGATGCTGTATTCCGAGGGAGTCCGCCGCGGGCGGCTCACGTTGGAGCGGATGGTCGACGTGCTCGCCACCGCTCCGGCGCGGATCGCCGGTCTACGCGGGAAGGGCGAGATCGCGGTCGGGAATGACGCGGACATCGTGATCTTCGACCCGGAGCGCACACGCACGATCCGGGCGAACGAGATGCACTCGGCCTGCGACTACGACCCCTATGAGGGCTGGGAGGTCACCGGCTGGCCGACGCACACGCTGGTGCGTGGTCAGACCGCGTACGCGGACGGGGAGATCGTGGCAAGGCCGGGGCAAGGACGGCTAGTACTGCGTCAGGCGACATAATCGCGCAGCTTCGCTGCGCTCATCTGCTTGGCGTGTGCGCTGCGCGCACACCGCAGTAGAGACTTCTCGTGATTCATGAAATGATGGCTCGACCCCAGACCCACACCCGGAGGTACTCCTATTCCTGACGCCATCGTTGCCGAAGGCTTGGTCAAGGTCTACCGATCCAAGAAGAGCGAGGTCCGGGCGCTCGACGGCCTCGACCTCACCGTCGCGGAGGGCACCGTTCTCGGGCTGCTCGGTCCGAACGGCGCCGGCAAGACCACCGCGGTGCGCGTCTTCACCACACTACTTAGGCCGGACTCTGGACGCGCGACGGTCGGCGGCTTCGACGTGGTGCACCAGGCCCAGGAGATACGCCGCATCATGGGTCTGTCGGGTCAGTACGCCGCGGTCGATGAGAACCTGACCGGCCGCGAGAACCTTCAGCTGTTCGGTCGGCTCTATCAGCTCACCTGGACGGAGGCGACTCGCCGTGCCGGTGAATTGCTCGAGCAGTTCGGGCTCACCGAAGCCGCGGACCGCGTCGTGAAGACGTACTCCGGTGGCATGCGCCGCCGCCTGGACCTCGCGAGCGCGCTCAGCGGACAGCCTCGGATCCTGTTCCTCGACGAACCCACGACCGGGCTCGACCCGCGCGGTCGGCTCGAGATGTGGGACGTCATCCGCGGCCTGGTGCGCGAGGGCACGACGCTTCTCCTCACGACGCAGTACCTCGAGGAGGCCGACGAACTTGCGAACAAGATCGCGGTCGTCGACCACGGAAAGATCATCGCGCGCGGCACGGCGGACGAGCTCAAGGCCAAGGTCGGCGGCGAGCGCATCGAGGTCGTCGTCCACGATCGCGCCGATCTGCCGCGCGCGATCGAGCTCCTCGTGCGTGCGACTGAAGGGGAGCACTCCGTCGATGACCACGTTCGTCGGATCACCGTGCCGGCGCGCGGAGGCGCGCGCAGTCTCGTCCAGGTCGTCCGCGATCTGGATGAGGGGGGCATCGCCATCGACGACATCGCGCTCCGCCGCCCGACGCTCGACGACGTGTTCCTGTCGCTGACGGGGCATGGCGCCGAGCTGGCGACCGCCGGCGCGAACGGGGCTGCCACCGCGGGATCGGAGAAGAAGAAATGACAGCAGCGACGCCAACCCGCCTGACGAATGGCGGTCTGCGCCAGGAGATCGCCGACGGTCTGATCATGACCTGGCGCAACCTCAAGCGCGTGCCACGCATCCCCGAGCTGTGGATCTTCGCGATCCTGCAGTCGATCATGTTCGTGCTGCTGTTCGCGTACGTGTTCGGTGGCGCCATCCCGCTGCCGGGCGGGGGCTCATACACCGATTACCTGATGCCCGGCATCTTCGCGCAGACGATCGTCTTCGCGTCCGCGACGACGGCCATCACGCTCACCTATGACCTGAGCAAAGGGATCATCGACCGGTTCCGGTCGCTCCCGATGGCGCGCTCCGCCGTGATCAGCGGACGGACGTTCGCTGACGTCGTCTACAACGGCGGGATCCTCATCGTGCTCATGCTGACCGGTCTTGCGGTCGGCTGGCGTGTGCACACGGACATCCTTTCGTTCCTCGGTGGTGTGGGACTCCTGATGCTGTTCGCGTTCGCGATGGCCTGGCTTGGCGTGTGGATCGGCCTCCTTGTGCAGACGCCCGAGGCCACGCAGCAGCTCTCGTTCACGGTGCTGTTCCCGATCACGTTCGTGTCCAACGTTTTCGTGCCGACGCAGTCGTTGCCCGACTGGCTGCGGCCGGTGGCCGAGTGGAACCCCACGAGCGCCCTTACCGCTGCGACCCGACAGCTGTGGGGTAACCCGAATCCATTCGCCGCGTCGGGTTTCCCTGCCGAGCACCCGATCGAGCTCACGATCATCTGGGTGGTCGTGATGACGGCGATCTTCGCGCCGCTGGCCGTCATGAAGTACCGCTCGATGAGCCGCTGAAAGTGGATCGACTCCACTACGACGAGGACAGCGCCTTCACGCTCGCCGATGACGCCGCGACGCTCGCGCGCATCGTCCGGACGGTCGGCGCCGATCGCCTGCGCTCCGCGCGGTTCGGCGACTGGACCGCGGTCGAAGTGATCGGACACGTCGCCGACTCCGCCGAGATCTTCGCCGAGCGCGTGCGGCGCTGCATCGAGGAAGACCGACCGGCGCTCCCCTCATTCGATCAGGACGCGCTCGCGAAGGAGCGACGCAACGCCGAGCGAGATCCCATGGAGCTGTCTCGCCGCGTCAGCGCGGCACATGCGGCGATCGTCCAGCTGCTCATGGACGAGCGCGCCCGCTCCCGACCTGGCGTCCATTCCGAGAACGGTGAGCTCGACGCCGGCCACTTCGGTGCGTATCAGGCGCGCCATGGGCACGAGCACGCCACCGAGCTCGCGACCGCCTTTCCGCCCAAGAACTAGCCACCCAACTCCTAGGCATGGCGTAATACGTGGCGTGACGTCACCGCGCGAGCAGGCGCTCGCGCCGCTCTCGCGCGTCGACGCCGAGCGGCTCCTCCCGGAGCTCTCGACGGGTCGTCAGACACTGGAGCGCCGCGTGCTCCGGGCGCGATGTCTCAAGTACCTCGAGTCATTTGACCTCGCGTGGGCAGAGCTGAACGCGGTGCTCCCGCTGGTGAAGGACCCACTGCTCCTTGCTCGCGTCGCCGTCGATCTGCTTCATCTCTCCTACTACCTCGTGCGCCGCGAGGACTCCGTTCGCTTCGCGGCGATGGCGGAGACGCCGGCGGCCGGGGACCCGCTGCTCCTCGCCGAGCTTCGGCTCGGATCGTCGATCGTCCGCACGGCCGCCAACGAGGTGCGCGACGCGCTCGTCGACGCTCGCCGTGCCTCGGATGCACTCGCGGTCGCGCCGAAAGGTCGCTCGCGCGATCTCGTCACGACGCGCGTGCAGCGCCAGCTCGCGCACCTGCTTTCGCACGCGGGCGATTACGTCGGCGCCGCAGCGGCAGCTGAAGCGACCGGACGCAACGCCGCGCGCGTGGGAGATCCGGCCGAGATCGCCTGGGCGACCTACACCGCGGGCTTCGTCGACTGGTTCGCGGGGAAGCTCGACGCCGCCGTCGACGAGTTCACGCGTGCGGAGCTCGGCCTCCGTCAATACGGCTCCTCCGTCTGGCGTCACACGCTGCTCTGCCTCGCGCGCGCGAAGCTCGAGCGTGGTGAGCTGAGCGAAGGAGAGCGGCTCGCGCGTCAGAGCGCGACCGGCGCGACGGAGGACCACGGCCACATCGCGCTCCTCCGTGGTGAGGCTGAGGTCGCCGAGCTGATCATGAACCGCGTGCCCAAGGGCTTTCCGGAGGACGAGCAGTTCCGCGATTTCGTCCGAGCGATCATCCGCGCCCAGCGCGGGGATCCGCGTACGGCCATCCGGATGCTCGACGACACCGCGCGCGAGTTCGAGGCGCGCGGCATGGATCACTGGGCGATCGGTGCCGCGGTCCACGCCGCGTATTGGCGCGAGACGGTCGTGCGAGGCGGTGGGACATCGCGTGTCGGTCACCTTGTGCGCGACATCGGCGCGCGCGGCGGCGAGGGCTTCGCCTACTACCTACCAGACGTCGCGGCCTGGCTCGGCCGGACCGCGGAGCGCGAAGGACAGGCATCGGCGCTCGCACGCACCATCCGCGCGCGCGCCGAGGCGGCCCAGAAACGAGCCAAGAGCGATGCCGGCGGAGCGGTCAGCGCATCGGCGCTCGATGAGGCGACGTTCGGGCTGCGCAGCATGGGCCTCACCTGGCGCGAGATCGGGATCCTTCGCGAGATGGAGCAGCTCTCACGCGAAGGCAAGCGCCTCGATCGCGCCGCCCTCGCGGCGCGTCTCGCGGTATCGCCCAACACGCTGCGTGTGCACCTGACGCGCATCCGCGCGAAGCTCGATGTGGCTGACAAGCGCGGTGACGAGGTCTTGCTGCAGGCCGCGCTCTCGCAGCGACCGTTATAGCCTCAGCGCGGCGCTTTCCTCGCAAGCTGCCCCGATCGATAGCGCACCTCGTGTAGCTCGACCTCACCTCGCCGCTCCGTCTTCTTCGCTCCGTCCGCGACCCATCCCGCTGCTTCGTAAAAGCGGCGGGCCCGCGCGTTGCTTTCGAGGACCCAGAGCGTCGCCGCCGCGAAACCGGAATCAGCGAGCCCGCGCACCGCCGCGGCGAAGAGCTCGCGCCCGATCCCGCGGTCCCAGGAGCCGGGGTCGACGTAGATCGCGTAGAGCTCGCCGATCTCTGGATCTGGCGCGCCGTCCGAAGGTCCGAAGGTCACGAATCCGACGATGCGATCGCCGTCCAACGCCAAGAGCTGGCTCTGGCGACGCGACGCGGCACTCGCGATGAGCCTTTCCCACCGGGCGGTCCGTTGCTCGATCTCCGCTTCGAGGGATTCCAGGTAGGCCTCGGGAAGCTGGCCGCGATAGGCGGCCTGCCACGTGCGAACGTGTAGTAGCGCCATCTCGGCCGCATCGCGCGGCTGCGCCGGCCGGATCGACACCTCTAGTCCAGGCTGACTCGCTCGTGCCACTTCGGGATGTGCGTGTCGAATCCGAGCGCTTTGATCTTCGGCGCGATCGCGGCCTGCGCATCCGGGTCGCCGTGCACGGCGAACACGCGGCGAAGGCGACGGCCTTTCGTGAAGCCGCGTAGCCAGTCGAGCAGCTCGGTCTCGTCCGCGTGCGCCGAGAAGCCGCTGATCGACCGCACCTGGCAGCGCACGTCGTGCAGCTGACCGTCGATGCGCACCTGTTTCGCGCCCGATTGCAGATGGGCGCCGGTCGTGCCCTGGCCCTGGTAGCCGACGAATAGGAGCACGGCCAGCGGATCGCTGATCAAATTCTTAAGGTGGCCCAGCACGCGACCGCCGGTCAGCATGCCGTTCGAGGCGACGATCATGTAGGGCCGCGGTGCGGTCGCGATAGCGCGTGACTTCTCGATGTCGTTCGCGATGATCGCGCCGGGATAGTCCAGCGGGTCGTCACGCTTCGCGAGGAGCGCGCGCATCGCCTCGTCGAAGCACTCGGGGTGCCGCCGATAGATGTCCGTGGCCTTCGACGCCATGGGTGAGTCAAGGTACAGAGGGAGACGCGGGATCTTCTTCTCGTCGAGCAGGCGGTCCAGCTGCCACACGATCTCCTGCGTCCGTCCGACAGCGAACGAAGGCACCAGCAGGACGCCCTTTGAATCAGCGACAAGGCGCACGACCTCCGCGAGGAGCCGCACGGCCTCTTCCTGTGGCTCGTGCTCGCGTCCGCCATACGTCGACTCGACGACCACGTAGTCCGCATCGCTCACGGGCGTGGGGTCGCGGATGATCGGCGTGCCCGGGCGTCCGAGGTCGCCCGAGAACACGACCACGCGATCCTGATCACCGTCGCGGACCAGAAGCCGCACGATCGCGGATCCGAGGATGTGTCCCGCGTCATAGAGGATCGCGCGCACACCCGGAGCGATATCGACCTCGCGGCCGTAGCCGATGACGCGGAACTGCCGCAGCGCGGCCTGCGCGTCGGCAACGGTGTAAAGCGGTTCGTCGATGCTCGTCTCGATATCGGGGGGCTGACCGCGCAGTGTCGTCTCGGGGTCGCCTTCCTCCGCCGCCGCATCACTCTCCGATGCGGCTGCCTCGTCGCTCGCGGCCTGGAGGTCGCGCTCCGCTTCTCGATCGCTGCGCGCCGCGCGATCTGGGTGCTTGCGCTCGAACCGCGCATCGCGCTTCGCGGCCTCCTCCTGGAGCTTCGCCGAGTCGAGCAGTACGAGTGTCGCGAGCTCCACGGTCCCGGAGGTCGCGAAGATGGGCGCGCGCATCCCCTTCGCGACGACGAGCGGGATCAGACCGCAGTGATCGAGATGCGCGTGGGTCAGGACCAGCGCGTCGATCTCGCCAGGGTCGTACGCGAGCGGGACGCGATTGCGGATCGTCTCGTGCGGACTTCCTTGGAACATGCCGCAGTCGATGAGCACTCGTGCGCGCGACGTCGTGAGGAGGAACTGCGAACCGGTGACGGTCGTCGCCGCTCCAAGGAACTGCAGCTCCATCTTTGGCTATTCTGCGGCCCATGTTCGGACCTGTCTTACGAGGCGAGCACGTCACGCTGCGTCCCGGGGACGATGGCGACCCGCCGCGCTTCATACCCTGGTTCGCCGACATGGAGGTGACCCGTTACCTCGGCCGGCGGATGGCCGTCGCCCTCTATTACGAGGTCGAGATGCTGAAGAAGCTGGGCGAATCTGACACCGACGTGTGGTGGGTGATCGAGGTCGCGGGCGAGGCCATCGGCGCCACGGGCATCCACCAGATCGATTGGTTGAATGCGCACGGCGTGACCGGGATCGTGATCGGCGAGAAGCACCACTGGGGCAAGGGATACGCCACCGAGGTCATGCGCCTTCGGACCCGTTACGCGTTCCGCGAGCTCAATCTGCACAAGCTCATGACCGAGGTGTTCGTCGGCAATGAGGCGAGCCGCCGCGCGCTCGAGAAGAACGGGTACCGAACCATCGGAACGAGTCGCGATCACTTCTTCACGCTCGGCCGGTGGCACGACATCTGGCTCGGCGAAGTGCTGCGCGAGGATTGGGAGCGAGCGCAGACCGCCTGACACGTCACTGCGGCCGGTCGTGAAAGGGGTCGTCTGCTAGCCTTCCGACCGGGCGAGTGAACGATCAGTGAAGCGTCTGGGGTGTCTTCTCATCGTGCTGCTGCTCGTCGCGGGCGGTGCTTACCTCTACCTGCGCCCTGGCTCGAACGAGTCCGACCGGGCCGCCACGGTCGCCGTCCTGAACACCGCGGTCGACGCGCAGAAGGGCTCGAGTGACTTCACCCCGGCACTCGACGGCGACGTTTTAAGCAACGGCGACTTCGTCCGCTCGAGCAAGGACGGACGCGCGGTGCTCACGTTCTTCGACGGTTCGACGCTCAGCGTCGATCCGGCCTCACTGGTGAAGGTCCTCACTTTGAACCGGCTCAGCAGCGGCGGCATCGAGCTCCTCGTAGAGCAGACGCTCGGCAGATCGTGGGCCGCCGTCGCGAAGCTGAAGACACCGGACTCGAAGTTCGAGATCAAGACGCCGACGTCTATCGCTGCGGTACGCGGCACCTCGTTCGAGACGAACGTCACGCAGAACGCGGATGGCACGTTCTCTGTGACCTACAAGGTCGACGACGGTGAGATCCTCGTGACCGCCAACGCGGGCGGCAGCGTCGCCGTTGGCCCGAACCAGCAGGTCACGATCGCCACCAACCAGCCGGCGCCAGCTCAGGCGATCCCGCAGCCGCCGGCGCCGCGCCTCGTCATGACCGCGGCGACCGGCCTGGAGTTCTCGGTCACCGCGTCCACCGGCGCCACGTGCGGGAACGGACGCAACAGGCAGGAGATCTTCGGCTGCGTCGCGAACGGGAACATCGTCACGCTGCGCGAGCCGCCGGCCGGGCGCTATGCGGTGATGCTGACCAGGACAGCGGGAGCGCCAACCGCCACGCTGACGGTCGATGCGTTCCGCGGAACGACACGCGAAGCGACGCGCACATTCACCGGCAACCTGAACGTCGCGGATATCGTTCGCTCCGGATTCACGTACGTCGCCAGCACGCCGCAGACCATCTCGGACTTCGAGCCGTCCGAAGTCGTGACCAGCATCTGCAGCGCGCAGTCCATCGGACGTGTCTTCGCAAGCGGTCCGGTCCAGGACCGGTACGCGCAGCTGCGCACGTACGCTGAGACCAACAGGAATCAGCCGGTCGCGTTCATCGTGACGGATACGGACCTGACGACGGCCGGTGAGGCCAGCGTCCCGGCCGATGTGCCAGTGGAGGTCACCGATCTGCGCGCGGCGATCGACTCGGCCGGCGTCCATCTGTCCGGCGGCGTGAACGCTCAAATACTCACCATCAACGCCGCGAGCGACATCAGCGTCGGCGCGGTCGATGGCCGGCTCGTCATGCGCGTGCGCAGCCTGTCCGCCAGTCCGTTTCCCGCGGGCCTGCTCGACGGCATCCGCGCGCCGCTCGAAGAGAGCCTCAATGAATTCTCGAGCGGATTCCCATACCGCGTGCGCCAGGTCCTGATGCGTCAGGGCTGCCTCAGCATCATGGGAACGACCCCGTAACGACGGCCTCGTTCCCGAGGCGCACACACACGTCCTAGCATCGCTGCCGGTGGATCCCGCACTCGACACCCTCGTCCGCGACGCCATGGAGCGCTATCACGTGCCCGGCGTCGCGATCGGCATGCTTCGCTCCGGCGATGTCGACGTCGCCGGCTTCGGGGTCACCAGCGTCGAGCATCCGCTCAAAGTCGACGGCGACACGCTGTTCCAGATCGCGTCGGTCACCAAGACGATGACCGCGACGGTCATCATGAGACTGGTCGAACGCGGCGCACTGGACCTCGATGCACCGGTGCGCCGCTACATCCCGTCGTTCCGACTCCGTGACGCTGCGGCACAGGAAAAGGCGACGGTCCGCCATCTCGTGACCCACACCGGAGGCTGGCTTGGCGATAGCTTCGCCGACTTCGGCAACGGCAACGACGCTCTCGAGAGGTACGTGACTGCGATGGCCGATCTGGAGCAGATCACGCCGCTTGGGGAGATCTGGCATTACTCGAATTCGAGCTTCGCCTTGCTCGGCCGGCTCATCGAGGTGGCGACCGGCAAGACCTACGAGGACGCGACACGTGAGCTGCTCTTCAGCCCGCTGGGCATGACGCGCTCGTGCTTCTCAGCGGGAGAGGCGATCACGCATCGAGTGGCGGTCGGCCATGTGATCGTCGATGAGAAGCCCACCGTCGCGCGACCGTGGGCGTTCCCGCGCGCGACCACGCCGGTCGGCGGCGTCGTCTCGACCGCGAACGACCTCATGCGCTACGCGCGCTTCCACCTCGGTGACGGGACCACGCCGGACGGCGCGCGGCTCCTATCAAAGGCGTCCCTCGACCTGATGCGAACGCCGCTCGCCGACGCCGATCTCGATCGCGCGGTCGGTGTCTCCTGGTTCGTCCGCACCATCAGTGGCGTCCGGCTCCAGTACCACGGCGGCGTCGCGATCGGGCAGCAGGGCGTGCGGATGCTCGCGCCCGACAGCGGCGAAGCCGTGACCGTCCAGACGAACTCCGCGCGCGGTGGTCTCCTGCACCAGGACGTCACGACCTGGTGGCAGCGCCAGCGGCTCAACCTCAAAGTGCCCGAGCCGGTGTACATCGAGCTCGACCGGTCTCGCTACACGGAGTACGCCGACCGCTATCTCGCGGAGCTATCGGACGCGGAGCTCGAGCTCGCGGACACCGGCATGGTGTATCGCTCCTTTTCGCACAACAAGCTCGGCGTCCAGCCGAAGCCGCCGGACCCGCCGCCGTCGCGCGTGGCGTTCACGAGCGACGCGCGCTTCACGCTTCTCGACGGTCCGCTCAAGGACACCCGCGGAGAATTCCTGCGCGGACCCGATGGACGTGTGCGCTACATGCGCGTCGGTGGTCGCGTCTACCGCCGAACCCGGGCCTAGCCGGGTGCATCAGTACCTGGGTCTTCTGCGCAAGGCGATGGACGGCGGCGTTGACCGCGACGACCGGACCGGGACGGGGACGCGCGCGATCTTCGGCGAGGTCATGCGTTTCAAGATGAGCGAAGGCTTTCCCGCGGTCACGACCAAGCGACTCGCGTTCCGCTCCGTCCTCGCGGAGCTGTTGTGGTTCATCGCCGGTAGCTCCGACGTGAACGAGCTGCACGCTCTTGGCGTTCGCATCTGGGATGGCAACGCGTACGCGCCGTACTGGACGGGGAAGGCCCGGTTCGAGGGTGACGCCGGCCGCAACTACGGTCAGCAATGGCGCGATTGGATCGCTCCCGACGGGCGGCACGTCGACCAGCTTCAGGACGTGATCGCCGGACTCAGCACGAACCCATCGAGCCGTCGCCATGTCGTCACCGCGTGGAACCCTGGCGAGCTGGATCAGACCAGCCTGCCCGCCTGCCACGCGTTCTTCCAGTTCTTCGTCGCCGACGGCAGGCTCTCACTGATGATGTATCAGCGCTCCTGCGATCTCTTCCTTGGTGTTCCCTTCAACATGGCCCAGTACGCCGTGCTTCTGCATCTGGTCTCGCAGTTCACGGGCCTCGTACCCGACGAGTTCGTCCACGTGCTCGCGGACGCCCACATCTACCGCGACCACCTGGACGGCGTGCGCGAGCAGCTGACCCGCGAGCCATACCCGTCGCCGCGTCTCGCGCTCGACCCGAGCCTTCGGAGCCTCGACGACGTCGTCGTGCGCTACCGCGAGATCGTGCAGCGCGCCCGCGCCGGCGAGAAACCTGGTCCGATGCTCGACCGGGTCGCGCGCCTCGAGCAGTACCAGTTCCATCCCCCTATCGAAGCAAAGATGGCGGTATGACCCGCATCGCGTTCGTCGTCGCGTTCGATCGCAAGAAGGTGATCGGCAAGGACGGCCGTCTTCCATGGCGACTCCCGGACGACATGAAGCACGTGCGAGAGCTCACGATCGGAAAGCCGCTGATCATGGGGCGGCGCACGTACGAATCGATCGGCCGCCCTTTGCCCCAGCGAACGAACATCGTCCTCACCCGCGATCCGGCGTTTCGGCCCGAAGGTGTCATCGTCGCGCGCACAACGGATGAGGCGCTTGCCATCGCGGGTGACGCGCCGGAAGTCATCGTCTTTGGCGGTGCGGAGATCTTCCGCCAATTCCTCCCAAAGGCCGATCGCATCTACCTCACCGAGGTCGACGCCGACGTCGGCGGGGATACCTACTTCGATTTCGGCGGGACGGACTGGCGCGTCCTCGAGAACGAACCGCATCCGGCCGACGAGCGTCACGCCTACGCATTCAAGTTCGTGACCCTCGAGCGCATCCACAAGTCGTGAGGACGAGTGCTCAGGGCGCGGGTTTCGTCTGGGATCCGCGCATCGCGACGCACGTGTATCGCGATGACCACCCGCTGAAGCCGAAGCGCTTGATCGGTGTCCACGAGACGCTCAAGCGGCTCGGCGCGTTCGACAGGTCGGGGTCGAAGGTCATCGCTCCACGCGCGGCGACGCGCGCGGAGATCGAGCGCATCCACGCGCCCGACTACGTCGAAGCGGTGGCGCAGGCCTCCGCGAAGCCCGATCTCGACTATTTGGAGTGGGGCCTCGACCCGCACCGCGACACGCCCCCGTTCAAGGGCATGCACGAGGTCAGCCTTCTGACCACCGGCGGCTCGCTCGTCGCAATGGAGGAGGCTCTCGCCGGAAAGTTGCGCGTCGCCGTGAACTTTTCGGGTGGTCTGCATCACGCGATGCGCCGAAAGGCGTCCGGCTTCTGCATCTACAACGACCCCGCGATCGTCTGCGGCGTGCTCGCCGACAAAGGCATGAAGGTCGCCTATGTGGACATCGACGCGCACCACGGGGACGGTGTCCAGGCCGCGTTCTATGAAACGGATGATGTGCTGACGATCTCGCTTCACGAAACCGGCCGGACGCTCTTTCCGGGGACCGGCTTTGCCGACGAGCGTGGCAGTGGGCGAGGCGCGGGGTACAGCATCAACGTCGAGCTCCCGCCCTACACGGACGGCGCCGCGTACTTGCGCGCGTTCGACGCGGTCGTCCCGCCGCTTCTCGAGCGCTACCGTCCCGACGTGCTCGTGACGCAGCAAGGCATCGATTCGCATTTCGACGATCCGCTCACGCATCTCATGGTGTCCACGCAAGCGCGCGAGCGCGTCGTGCGCTACTTCGCGAAGACGAAGTGGCCATGGGTCGCGATGGGTGGCGGCGGCTACTCACTCGATGCTGTCCGCCGCGCTTGGTCCATCGAATTCCTTGTGATGCAGGAAGCACCGATCCCCGCGGAGCTTCACGACCCGAATCCGCCGGAGTGGACCGGCGATCGGCGCGCGCAGGTGGATGCGGCCGTCAACACCGCCGTCGCCGGCGCGCTTGGTGCGGCGTGGACCTGAGCCAGGAGCCGATCGTCGCACTCGCGCGCTCGCCAAGCCTTGGCGCGCCGATCGTCCTCGCGCGCGGCCGGCTCCTGTCGGCGGTGCTGCTCGTGCTCGCGGCAACGATGATCTCCGCGCTGGCCGCTGTTCGCCTGGCTGCCGAAAGCCGCCTCGACGACGTCTTCTTCGGCGCGACGCGCCATCCGGTGATCAGCGCGATGCTCGAAACACTTGGGACCGAGCGCACGGCGGTCGTGATCTATCTCGTGCAGCGTTCGTTCGATGCGGTCCTCGCGGCGACGGCAGTCACACCGGTCTTCGTCTGGCTCCTTGGCTCGAGCGCCATCCAAGCCTCGGCGCGACTCGCGGGCATCCGGCGGCCGTATGGTCCGTTCCTCACCTTCTTCGGCTACGCGGCGGCGCTGACGCTGATCCCTTCGCATGCGGCGTCGCTCGCCCTCGGCTCGGGTCCCACCGTCGGCGCGCAGATCGCGCAGCTCGTGGGCTTGGTCTGCCTGGTGTGGCTCGGCGTGATCGCGTACCGAGGCGTGCGTGCCTACTACGGTGTGGATCGGGCTCGCGCGACGCGGATCCTCGTCGTCGCGCTCGTCGTCTTCTACCTGATCCCGCTGGTGCTCATCATCGGCGCGGCCGTGTCGGTCATCTTCGCCGCCGTCATCCTCGAGTACTTCTAACGCGCCGTCTCGTGGCGATCCTGGCGCTGCGCTGCCCCAGGTGCCTCAAGGGCCGAGTCTGGCGGCGCTTCGTCTCGATGGACCCGACCTGTCCGGAGTGTGGCTTCGTGTTCGAGCGCGAGTCCGGCTACTTCGCGGGGGCGATGGTCGTGAGCTATGCCCTGGCGGTGCCCATCCTCGCCGGGATCGTCGCCGCGCTGATCATCGTCGGCGGACTCGACGTGGTCGTTGCGCTGATCATTGGCAACACCGCGTATCTGGTGCTCGTCCCGTTCATCTTCCGCTATTCGCGCGTGGTGTGGCTACACATCGACTGGCTCATCGATCCCGGCGAGCGGCGCTAACCGCGCTGGGGGTTCGTGATCGCGCGGACGAGCGCGACGATGAGCAGCGCGACCAGGAACAGGAACACGATCGCGAGCAGCGCCGCGATGTCGAGGACAGGCGGACCCTGCGGCTCGGCGAAGATGCCCTGGAACGGCCGCACCAGCGGCTCGGTCGCGCCGTACAGCGCGGCGATGAGCGGCTGGCCCGAGTTCGCTCCGAAGAGCTTGAAAGCGAAGCGCAGGAGCAGCAGCACTTCGAGGACGGTAAAGACGAGGGTCACTACGTTCGTCGCGGTCCACACCGATGCAGCACCGCTCGCGACATTGACGTTCGCCGCAGCCGGTCCGGTCGTGACGGGTCGCTCGCGCACCTGCTCGTAGCGCTCGACACGCTCGACGCGTTCGGTCGGATGGTCGTCGTGTTGTGTGGTTGTCATGTCTGGAAGGGCAGCAGGGAGCGTGCCAAGCGGCTAACCTGCCGAGCGTGGAAGCATTCGCTTTTCGCCATCGGCAGCGCGTGCGCTTCGGCGAAACGGACATGCAGAACGTCGTGTACTACGCGAACTATCTGCTCTACGCCGAAGTGGGCCGGGTCGCATATCTGCGGGAGCTCGGTCTGCTGTACAGCGACATCGTGGCCAAGGGTCTCGACTTCACGATCGGCGAGGCGAGCGTCCGCTATCGCGCGGCGCTCAGGTTCGACGAGGAATTCGACATCGGTGTTCGAGTCGGTGAGATCCGCCACTCCTCGTGGGCATTTGAGTACTCCGTCGATCGCGCCGACGGACTGCACTGCGCGGAGGTGACAACGGTACAGGTGATGATCGACCGCTCGAGCTTCCGCGCGACGCGCATCCCCGCCGACCTCCGCGAGACACTGGAGCGAGCGAAGGACGCCGTGAGCGCACGGCCGTCGCCGTAGATGGACGTCGAGCTTCCGGAAGAGATTCGACTGCTTCAGCGCACCGTGCGCGGATTCGTCGACGATGTTCTCGCGCCGTGCGCGAAAGAGATAGAGGAAAAGGATGAGATCCCGCGCGCACTGATCACGAAGATGGGCGAGGCCGGGCTCTTTGGCATCGGCCACGCCGAGGAGCTCGGTGGTCAGGGTTTTGGGAAGCTCGGGTACTGCGTCGCGGTCGAGCAGCTCGCGCGCGCGAATGCGTCGCTGTGGAACGTCGTTGGCGGTTCGGCCGGCCTCTGCGGCACGGCGATCTCGGTCGGCGGGCCGGACGATCTGCGGCGGCGCTATCTCCCCGATCTCTTCAGCGCGCGCAAGATCGGCGCGTACGCGCTCTCCGAGCCGGGCGCCGGCAGTGATGCGGGAAGCCTGAAGACCGCGGCACGCCGCGACGCCGACGCCTACGTGATCGACGGCGCGAAGACCTTCATCACCAATGCGCCCATCGCGGATGTCTTCGTCGTCTTCGCGAACGCCGCTCCTGCCAACGGCTCGAAGGGGATCACCGCCTTCGTCGTCGAGCGCGGCGCCAAGGGCCTCGAGATCGGTCCGAATGACGAGAAGATGGGCCTGCACGGATCCACGACCGCGCAGCTGTATTTCAACGGACTTCGGGTCGCAGAGTCGCAGCGGGTCGGTGCGGAGGGAGACGGATTCAAGGTCGCGCTGCGCACGCTCGACTTCGGGCGCCTTGGCCTCGCGGCGCATTCGGTCGGGGCGGCGCAGCGGCTGCTCGAGGCGTCCGTCGAACAGGCGAAGACGCGCGTGCAATTCGGCAGACCCATCGGGGCGAACCAGGCG
>JANMSU010000028.1:0-3924 GCA_031389835.1 Chloroflexota bacterium | reverse complement strand
TTCTCGACGATCGGCAACGCGGCGGCGGCCGAGGGCCTGTTCTGGGAGTCCGTGAACGCGGCCGGCGTCCTACAGATCCCGCTCCTCATCAGCGTGTGGGACGATGGCTACGGCATCTCCGTCCCGAATGAGCTCCAGATGACGAAGAGTTCGGTGTCAGCGGCGCTCGCAGGCATGCGCCGCGACGGCGGGCCTGGTTTCGAGATCGAGGTCGTCAGAGGTTGGGACTACGTCGCCCTGTGCGATGCGTACGCGATCATCGCGGAGCGCGTTCGCCGCGAGCATGTGCCGGCGATCGTGCATGTCGTCGAGATGACGCAGCCGCAGGGACACTCGACCAGCGGCAGCCACGAGCGCTACAAGCCGAAGGATCGCCTCGCGTTCGAGGTGGAGGCCGACCCGATCCGCCGGATGCGCGAGTGGATGATCCGGGAGGGCATCGCGGACGCCGCGATGCTCGATGACTTCGAGAAGCACGACCGCTCCGAAGTCGAGCTTATCCGCGAGAAGGCGTACGAGATATTCCAGGAGCCGATACGTCGTCGCCGCGACGAGGCGCTCACGCTCATCAGCGCCGCGGCGGCAGAGTCGGGCGTCTCGATGGACGCGATCGTCAGCGATCTGCGCGAGGCGGAGGAGCCACTCAGCCATCGCGCCGTCTACACCGCGACGTTCCGTGCGCTCACGACGCTTCGCGGTCGTGAAGGCCCCGCACGCGCCGAGCTCGCGCGATTCGTGCGGACGTATCGCGAAGAGAACGAGGCGCGATACAACTCGCACCTCCTGAGCGAGTCCGACAGATCGCCGCTACGCGTGAGCCCGGTGGCGCCGGAGTACCCGGCGAAGCCGGAGGTCCTCGACGGACGCCTCGTCCTCCTCCGCTGCTTCGACGCGAACCTCACTCGCGACGCGCGCATAGTCATCTTCGGCGAGGACGTTGGCCGGCTGGGTGACGTGAATCTCGTGTACGAGGGTCTACAGGAGAAGCACGGCGCCCTGCGCATCACTGACACGGGCATCCGCGAGGCGACGATCCTTGGACAGGGGATCGGCGCCGCGCTGCGCGGGCTGCGGCCGATCGTCGACATCCAGTACGTCGACTACCTGCTGTTCGCGCTCCAGCTCGCCTCGGATGATCTCGCGACGCTGCGGCACCGCACCGCGGGTGGCCAGATGGCACCGGTCATCATCCGGACGAAGGGCCACCGGCTGCAGGGCATCTGGCACACGGGCTCACCGATGCAGATGATGCTCGGCACGCTTCGCGGCCTGCACGTGTGCGTGCCTCGCGACATGACGCAGGCCGCTGGCTTCTACAACACGCTTCTACGCAGCGACGACCCCGCGGTGGTCATCGAGGTGCTCTCCGGCTACCGACTCAAGGAGCGAGCTCCAACAAATGTCGGCGAGTTCACGCTTCCGTTGGGCGTACCCGAGCTCCTGCGCGCCGGCGCCGACATCACGATCGTCACCTACGGAGCGCTGTGCCGGATAGCGCTCGAGGTGGCGCAGGATCTCGCGGCGGCGGACATCGACGTGGAGATCATCGACGTCCGGACGCTGCTGCCCTTCGACGTCGGCCACACGATCGTCGGGTCGATCAAGAAGACCGGTGCGCTCCTCGTGGTGGATGAGGATCTTCCCGGGGGCGCCTCGGCCTACATCCTTCAGCAGATCGTCGAAACGCAGCGTGGTATCGACCATCTCGACGTGGGGCCGCGCACGCTCACCGCGCGCGCGAACCGCACGCCCGTTGGCGTCGATGGCGACTACTTCTCAAAGCCGAGCCGCGAGGACATCTTCGCCGCCGCGTACAAGATCCAGCGCGAGAGGCGTCCAGATCGCTTCCCGCCGCTGGACCTAGAGTTGGAGTCATGACCGAGAAGAGCAACGTCCAGGCGGTGCATGACACGCTGCTCTCCGAGTTCCGACGCGACGAGCGGTACATCTTGATGGGCGAGGACGTCGGTGTCCGCGGCGGCGTGTTCCGAGTGTCCGATGGGTTCATCGAGGAGTTCGGCAAGCAGCGCATCATCGACACGCCTGTGGCGGAGTCCTCGATCGTCGGCATCGCGATCGGAGCGGCGATCGGCGGTCTGCTTCCGGTGGCAGAGATGCAATTCGCCGACTTCAGCGCGCCCGCCTTCGAGCAGATAGTCGACGAGGCCGCGCGCATTCGGTATCGGTCGAACGGCGCCTATGGAGTGCCGATGGTGATACGCATGCCGTGGGGCGGCGGCATCCGTGGCGCGCTGTACCACTCGCAGTCGGTCGAGGCTTTCTATGCGCACGTACCGGGCCTCAAGGTGGTCGTGCCGAGCACACCGCGTGATATCACAGGCATGCTGCGCGCGGCGCTGCGGGATCCGGACCCGGTGATCTTCCTCGAGCACAAGGCGACATACCGTGCGGTCCGCGGTGACGCGCCGGACGATCCGGAGTTCACGATCCCACTTGGCCCCGCCGACGTGAAGCGCGAGGGCACCGACATCACGGTCTTCGCGTATGGCCTCATGCTCCACCACAGCCTGAAGGCCGCCGAGGCATTGGCGGGTGAGGGGATCTCCGTGGCGGTTGTCGACGTGCGGAGCCTGCGACCGCTGGATGCCGGGACGATCCTTCGGGAAGCGCGGAAGACCGGAAAGTGTTTGATCGTCTATGAGGACAATCGGCTGTTCGGCGCTGGGGCGGAGATCGCCGCGCTCATCGCCGAGGAGGCCTTCGACGCGCTCGATGCGCCTGTGATGCGCCTCGGCGGACCCGAAGTCCCGGCGATGCCATACAACAAACCGCAAGAAGACTGGTTCATGCCGGATCCAGAGAAGATCGCGACGAAGATGCGCGAGCTGGCGGCGTACTAGGTGATCCCTGCTCACTGCGCCGCCTTCGACTGCTCCGTTCGCGGGGGCCGGGTACTGAAGCTCGGCCGGGGGAACCCCGGCCTCGCCCTGGAGGTGCGCCTTGGCTGTTTTTGAGCTGAAGATGCCGAAGCTGTGTGAATCCGTGACCGAAGGCACCATCGGGAAGTGGCTGAAGCAGCCGGGTGAGAAGGTCAACAAGTACGACCTGCTGGTCGAGGTGCAGACGGACAAAGTGAATACGGAGATCCCGTCGCCCGTCGCCGGAACGCTGAAAGAGGTGAAGGTCGACGAGGGGCAGACGGTTCCGATCGGAACGCTCCTCGCGACATTCGACACCGACGGTGACGCGGTCGCCGCGTCGCCTGCCGCGTCGCAGACTCAATCTGCGCCGCCGGCATCGCCGCCCGCTTCGGCGCGACCGCAGACGGCGACGCCGCGGACCACCTCCGAGTCCGTTCCGCAGCAGCCGAGCGCCCAGCGTCAGGCGCCACCGTCTTCCCCAGTGTCGTCCGCAACCCAGCAACCTCCGGCGTCCGCGTCCGCTTCTTCGACTGCGACGGCGGAGCGACCGGATCTCTCCGACGTGAGAGCGACGCCCGCAGTGCGGAAACTCGCGGCAGAGAACGGCATCGACATCTCGCAGATCGAGGGCACCGGGCTGGGTGGACGCGTCTCAAAGAAGGACGTCGAGGATCACATCGCGGGCGCGCAGGCCGCGCCGGTGGCGGAGGCGCCGCAGACGGCGCAACAGCCCCAAGCGGCGGAACAGCCGCAAGCGGCACGCCCCGCGGCCGCGTCGCAGGTCGTCTCGTGTGGTCCCGGTTCGATCGCGGCGCGAGCAGCGCCGCCGACGTCTCTCGCCGGTGACACGCTCGTCCCGCTCTCGCAGATGCGCCGTGCGATCGCGAACAACATGGTGCAAGCCTGGAGCGCGCCGCACGCGCATGCGGTCATGGAGATCGACATGACCGCGCTCATGAAGTACCGGGAGAAGGTGCGCGGGGATTTCCAGGAGCGCGAAGGCTTCGACCTGTCGCCGGCCGCGTTCATCTGCAAGGCCGCC
>JANMSU010000482.1:0-3726 GCA_031389835.1 Chloroflexota bacterium | reverse complement strand
GGCGCGCGCGAGATCGTGCTTACGACGACGGAGTACGACCTGCTCCTTCAGTTCTTGCGCCATCCTCGTCAGGTTCTCGAGAAGGAGCAGCTCACCGAGAAGGTCTGGGGTTACGACTTCGGCGGCAACTACAACGTCCTCGAAGTCTACGTGCGCTACTTGCGCCAGAAGCTGGAGGCTGCGGGTGAGCCGCGGCTCATCCACACGCTTCGAGGCGCCGGCTACGTGCTGCGCGAACCTTCGGCCTGAGCGTCCGCGTGAGCATCCGTCTTCGACTCGCGCTCTGGTACGGGACCCTCCTCGCGCTCGTCCTTGGCGCCACGCTCACCGTCGCGTTCGTCGCGCACGTGCGCACGCATGAGTCGAACGTGGACGAATCACTCCGCGGCTCGTGGGAGCATGCGGTTTCCGAGCTGGGCGTCAGGGGCATGCCGATGAACATGGGGACACTCACTTCACCGACGCAGACGGCCGACGCGCCGACGGCGTCGTGGCTCATCGCGCGCGGTGCTTCGCCGAACGCGATCGGCGATACGAAAGACCCGGTGCTTTCGCGCTTCGACCCCGCCTCGGCGGGCGACGGACTCCGCGACGCGGAGGTCTCGGGTGCGCGCATCCGCTCGTACGCCGGAAATGTTCCGGGTCTCATCGGTGCCCGGCTGGTGGTCGCCGCGTCCATGTCGGCGTTCGACGCCTCGCTGAATAGCCTCGCTCTCATCCTCGGATCGATGGGCATCGCCGGGATCGCGCTCGTTGTGACCGGCGGCTGGGCGATCTCCGCCGGGGCGCTGCGACCCATCGCGAAGATGACCGAGACGGCGCACGCCATCGCGCTCTCACGCGGGTTCGCGCGCCGCATCGAGGTGCGCGACGGGAGCCGCGACGAGCTCTCCGAGCTCGGGCGCACCTTTAATCAGATGCTTGCGAGCCTTGACGACGCCTATCGCCGCCAGCAGCGCTTCGTCGCGGATGTGTCGCACGAGCTGCGCACGCCGCTTACCGTGATCCAGGGCGACCTGGAGCTGCTCGACCGCGGCCGGCTCGCCGCGGACGAGGCGCAGGTGACCATCGCCGAAGCGCGTCAGGAAGCGCGCCGACTCGCGCGTCTGGTCGATGATCTCCTCGTGCTGGCGCGGGCGGACGCGGGCCCGCAGCCCTTCCTCGGTAAGCCGGTGCAGCTCGATGAGGTCGTCATGGAGGTCTTCCGGGAGCTGCGGGGCCAGGCCGGCCCGCGGCTGCACGTGACCGATCTAGCAGCGAGTGTCGTGAGCGGCGAGCGGGACCGTCTCAAGCAGCTTGTGCTGATCCTCGTTGACAACGCGCTCTCATACACGCCCGCGCCGGGCGAGGTGCGGGTCTCTCTTAGCCGTGCGGGAAGCGAAGCCGTGCTCTGCGTCGAGGACGACGGGATAGGGATCTCCCAGGAGGTCGCGGCGCGGGCGTTCGAGCGCTTCTATCGAGGCGCGGACGCGCAGCGCGTAGATCCTGCCGGGACCGGCCTCGGACTCTCCATCGCGCGTTGGATCATCGAACGGCACGGCGGCACGATCTCGCTCGAGACGCGCCCACCCCGTGGCACGCGCGCGGCCGTTCGCATCCCCGCGACGCAGGCGGTAGTGCCGATCCCCGAGGAGACGCAAGCGAAGATCGCCTAACGGCGTCAGCGATTCCTCAGGCGGCCCTCAGCGGCGTATCAGGGTCACGCAAGGAGCAACGGCGAGGCTTTGCTCATGACATGGCAGTGGCTTCTCCTCGCCGGCGTGCTCTGCCTCGCCGGTCTCGCGGCGATCGGGCTATATCAGCGCGCCCACGTTCTCTCACGTCGCGCGACGCGGCGCGCCGATGGCACCCAGGAGGCCACCGTCGTCGTGGACCGCGGCTACGTGCCCTCGCGCATCGAGCTCGAGGCCGGCGTGCCGGCGGTCCTGCGTTTCGACCGCCGCGAGGACGATGCTTGCACGGAGCTCCTCGTCTGCGAGCTCCTGCCCAGTCAGCACCGTCTGGTCGCGCGCGGAGAGACGGCGGTCCGTTTCACGCCGCAGCGCCCCGGCCGCTACGCCTTCACCTGTGGCATGGGCATGTACTCGGGCGAGCTCGTCGTGCGCTCGGCACAAAGAAAGGGTTCCTAAGATGGACGCACTACTCGCGATCCTGCCCTTCGCGCTCCTATTCCTGTTGTGTCCGCTGATGATGTTGTTCATGCATCGCGGCCAGGATCACCGCTCGGACGCGACGACGACCGACGAGCGAGCGTCGAAGACCGCACATCACTAAAGGCGTTACGGACTCTCAGCCTGCTCTCATGCGGCGGCCAGTTCCGGCGCAGCCCGGACCGCGATGGTGTGAGCAGCACAGCATGGAGGTGGCCTGACATGGAAGGTTTCACGGCAGCGATCCAGCCGTTCGTGGGGTCCGCCGTGTTCATCGCACTCATGTTCCTCATGCACGGTCTGCACGGTGGTCACCGCGGTCATCGCGCCAACGAGCAACAGAGCGGATCCGCCAAACGAGCTGAGAGCACGGCACAGGGAGCGCACCAGCATGCGCGCTGACCTGCCTGAATGTTGCCGAGGGCACCTCGCCCCGCACCCGGGCGAAGCGTCGTCGGTCGGCACACGCTCCGAGCAGAGCTCTCCGCCGCCGAGTCTCGCGCGCGCCGCGCGCGCGAGCTGACTGTGGTGATCCGCCTGGCCGCACTTTCACTGGTGGTCGTCGCCCTGACCGCCGCGTGCGGATCGACGACCGCCGCGCCGCCCGCGGCGGGTTCGATCACGCCGGTGGCGGGAACGAGCTCGGCTCTGGGCGAACAGCGCAGCGAGGCCGCGGCCGTCACCGTCGGCGCGAGCTGGCTCGCCACCGGTGTGCCGGCCGCCCGCATCGTCATGGACACGCACTCCGTCGACCTCGACGGGTTCGACCTTGGGACGCTCGCACGCGTGCGGCTCGACAGCGGTCCGTGGGTGCCGCCAAGCACCTGGGACGCGCCGAACGGCGGGCATCACCGCGAGGGGACGCTCACGTTCGGCGCGCTTGATCGCGCCTCGTTCGACGCCGCCAGGATCATCGAGCTCGAGGTCCGCGATGTCGCCCTGCCCTCCCGCATCCTGCGCTGGGAGCGCCCACGATGACCCGTCGCGCGGCGCTCTCCATCGCGCTCGGCGCGCTCGGCGCGGCCGCGCTCATCGCGCTCTACCTCGGGCTGGTCACCTGGGCGCAGGGTCCGGAGCACGCGCTGGAGCTGCTGTGGGGCGACCGCGTCTTCGTCGGTCTCATCAGCGCGGGATTCGGGACGCAGGTCGGACTGTTCATGTATCTCCGGCTGCTCCAGCGGGCGATGGCGCGCGAGTCGGTCGGGCTGGCCGGCGCAGGTACGGCGACCTCAAGCGTCTCGATGGTCGCGTGCTGCGCGCACCACCTTGCCGATGTGCTGCCGATCGTCGGTCTCTCGGGCCTCGCGGTGTTCCTGGTGGAGTTCCGCACACCGCTCATGCTGCTCGGGATCGCGACGAACCTCGTGGGCATCGCCGTGATGCTTCGCCAGCTGCGGCGCATCCGGGGCGGATACCGTCTCGTCTCGCGCGCCGGTACGGTGGCGGTGTAGAGGTGTTGCAGGTCGGGACCTACCGCACCGTCCGCGGCGAGCCCCTCCACTACCGCATCGACGCGCTCGGCAAGCCGTGCTGCGAGATCTGCGACGCCGGCGTGCTCGTGTCCGACGACCCGGCA
>JANMSU010000475.1:0-1748 GCA_031389835.1 Chloroflexota bacterium | reverse complement strand
CGACGCGATCGGATGAACTGGAGCGAGGCCGCGGACTCGGTGCTCCTCGCCTTCGTGGGCATGGTGCCGGAGACCCTGCGCGAGCTCGCGGGCGGATCGGCGCGCGACGAGAGCGAGGCGGTCGCCGAGCAGCGCGGCGGGAGCGAGGTCGAGGTGGACGATGTCGTGCGCGGGTGGATCCGTACGACGCCGCCCGAGCAGCGCAACGGCCTCATCGCGGTGCTCGAGAGCCTCGGCCTCGAGCCCGAGCGCTACGCCGAGGAGCTCGAGTCGGCCGAAGGCTGGGACGAAGAGTTCGAGGAGCCGCCCGACTCCGGCGCGTAGCTCATTCGGATTCAGACCGAGAGATTGGCGCGTTCGCGGCGCGCGAGCGCGCCGCCGATCGAGTCCGGCGATCGTTCGACCGCGACAGTGAACTCGCGCTTCGCGCCATCGATGTCCCCCGCGTCGCGAAGCGCCACACCGGCCAGATAGCGAAGGAACGCGGCATCGTGCGCGGTTGGCCTGGCGACGCGCATGGCCTCGAGCTTCGTGCTCATGCCGATCCCATCCCCGCGCTGCGCGTCTGCGATCGCGGCCACCGCGGCTGTCATCGCGGCGATGGTCGCGTTCTCGCTGCGCTCGGCGTCGGCAACGAGCGAATCGGCGAGCACGAGACCGCGGGCGCGGTCGCCACCCGTCGCAACGAGCTCGCTCCAGGCGAGCGCGAGGCTCGCTAGGCGGTCCTCGGGCACGAGCGCGGCGACGCGGCGCGCGTCACCGCCGCGATTGAGCGCGGCGTATGCCGCGACCAGTCGCGCGGCGATGCGCGGCGCCCCGAGCTTCTTCATCGCGGACTCCCACAGCGATGCGGCGGAGAGCGGGTCGCCTGCCGCATAGAGCACGTCGGCCGCGACTTCCTGCACCAGCGGGAATTTGTGAAAGCGAGCGAGAAGAGGTGCCATGAGATCGCGCGCGCGCTGGAGGTCACCGGCGTCGAGCGCCTCCTCCGCGGCGACCAGCGTCGCGCTGAAGCGACGCAGGCGGAGCTGATACGCGACGAACGCGACGACCAGCACGACGCTGGCACCGAGTCCCATCAACGCTGCGGTCGCGCCGGCACCGAGGGCCGCCGCGACCAAGGCAACGATCGCCACCGCGAGACCGACCAGCCAGAGCGCGGTGATCACCGGATGGCCGCCTGGGGTGACCGCTCTCAGCACAGTCGACTTGTCCACACCTTCAGGCCGTTTCGCGTCAGGCAACGCGGCTTATCCACCGAAATCGAGGGGTTATCCACAGCGAGCGACCGACCACGCCCGCTAACTGTCCGCTAATAGCGCGCCCGCGATCACGACACGCTGGATCTCGCTCGTGCCTTCGTAGATGCGAGCGATCCGCGCGTCGCGGTAGGCGCGCTCGATCCAGAGCTCCCGCATGTAGCCCATGCCGCCGTGTATCTGGACGGCGGCGTCAGCCGCCCGGCCGAGCATCTCGGTCGCGAACAGCTTGGCCATCGACGCGCGGTCGGAGATGCGTTCGCCCCGATCGGCGCGCGACGCAGCGTCGTACACCATGAGGCGCGCGGCATGGATCTCGGTCGCGGCGTCCGCGAGCATCCACTGGATCGCCTGGTTCGCCCCGATGGGTCTGCCGAATTGCACGCGCGTCTTCGCCTGTTCGACGGACGCCTCGAGCAGCCGCTGCGCCGCCCCGACCGAATGCGCCGCGAGGCCAAGGCGCCCGAAGTCGAGCGTGCGCAGCGCGAC
>JANMSU010000416.1:0-4365 GCA_031389835.1 Chloroflexota bacterium | reverse complement strand
GGCGCGCGGAGCGCTGGGAGCCCGGGGGTCCCCAGAATTGCACACAGATCGGTGAGACCAGCTGCGAGGCTCGCCGCCGACTGACTGCTCGCTGCGGCGCTCGCGTGTGGAGCCGGCAACGCTCAGGTCATGGCGAGCCGTTGCGGACAGGATCCGACCTTCCAAATGGGACCTCGCTCGGCCACGTCCAAACTGGGCTGCGCACGTTCGAGGTCATCGGCTATCCCGCTTTCGTAATAGGCGGCTGACGACGCAGCGCTGCCGATGATCTGATAGGCGATGTTCACGTCGCCGCTTCGCGCGTAGCGCGTCTCCATGGCCACGATCAGCCTCCGCTAACGCTCTACGTCGCGGCAGCCCGGATGCTCGCCGTCACGAGACCGCGTACTGGAACCGCTCGAGCTTCTCGACGATCGGCGCGAGCAGCTCCCGACGGATCCGGTTGTGCTCATCGTGGGTGTCGTACGCGCGATACGCCGCCTCGTCGTCGAACTCCGACACGAATGCATAAGGCAAGTTGCCCGCGCGCAAATTCAGATCCCGCACCAGCTCCCACCGGGAGCACCCCACGAACGTGATTGCCTCCATTGCGCGCACGATCGCGTCGAGCTCCCCCGGCCGTGTGCCTTCTTTCACGCTGAACAAGACGACGCTGCGGATCATCGGTCCGAAGTTTATGACTCCGCACAGGTCAAGGCGGCGGATATGCTGACCGCTCTGCCAACCGGAAATATCGACCGCGCCAGATCACGCAGGGTCGACAAATCCCACGACGAGGTCGTCGCCGCGCTGCGCAAGATCGGCGACCCGCGCCTCGGCGCAGCCATCGCGAAGGATCGCGGGTCTTCGATGAAGCACCTCGGCATCCGCTTTCCCGCGCTGCGGAAGCGGGTCGAGGAGGGCTTCTCCTTCTACGACCTCCCGGCGGACAGGGTGCTCGCGATCTGGGATCGCTTGTGGCGCACCTCCCCTTACGGCGATGTCCTCTTCGCGGCTCTCGAGTACTACGCGCCGCTCGTCAGAAAGCAGGTGACCCCATCACTCTGGCCGGTCGTGCGCCACTGGCACGCGCGCGTCGACAACTGGTGCCACTCCGACGGACTGAGCTCCCTGTACTCCTGGCTCCTCGCCGGCGATCCGGCTGCGGTGTACCCGCAGCTCGAAGCGTGGAATCGCACGGAAGACCAGTGGCTTCGACGGATCTCGCTCGTCAGCCTCATCCACTACTCCGGTAAGAACGCCGTGTTCGTCCCTCTCAACCGTGCCCTCCCGCTCGTCACGACCTGCCTGCCGGACGATCGGGAGCGCGTGCAGCAGGCAGTGGGCTGGGTGCTACGAGAAATGGGGAACGCGTATCCGGACGAGGTCAGGGCCTACCTGGAGAAGCACATCGCAACGATGTCAGCGGTCGCCTTGAGGCGTGCGATCGAGCGCCGCAGCCCCGGCGTGAGAACGGAGCTGCTCGCTATGTTGCGATCTAGTCCCACGCGAACCAAAAAGTCACTGCGTTGAACACGACTCCGCCAACGATCGCGGCCGCCATGTTCGCGCAGATGGCCGACAAGCTCCCGTACATGACCAAGATTGGCCATGGCTGGCGATGGCGTCTCCGTTACCGGATCATCGTCGCGAGACTGGAGAACCAGGTGCTCGCGGGCGAGCCGAGGCGGTGAACCGCGACGGGCGCTACCTCGCAGTACGCGCCAGGTCGTGAATGAACTGGATGAGACCCGTGAAGTAGACGGTCTGGTCGTCGTATAGCGACATGTGACTGCCCTGCGGACAGTAGAGATAGCGCCCCTTCTTCACCGCGCTCGCCATCCACTCGATGTGCTTCGGGTCCATGGTGTCGTGGCAGGCGCCGATCATGAGCGTCGGGACCTTGATCTTCCCGAGATCGGCTGTGCGGTCCCAGTTCACGAGCTTGCCACTTGCGCCGAGCTCGCTTGGCCCCTGCAGCGGGACGTAGACCTTCGGGTTGAGATGCTTGAACGCGCGGTTCACCGGGTCCGGCCACTCCTCAGCCGGCATCCGCAGGATGTGCTGCACATAGTGGTGCGGTATCAGCAGCTCCATGTAGCGCGGACTCTCGTTCTGTCCTGTCGCCTCAAGCTGCTTGATCTCGGCGAGGACCTCTTGGTCCATCGTGGGCATGAGCACGCGCTCCGCGTACGCGTTGTATGCGGGGATGCTCGCCATCATGTTGGAGATGACGAGGCCCTTGAGATTCGACTGGTACTGGAGCGCGTACTCGAGCGCGAGGATGCCTCCCCATGACTGGCCGTACAGGATGAAGTTATCGGCACGCAGCCCGAGCGCCTTGCGGACCTGCTCGACCTCGTCGACGAAGCGCGGCAGCTCCCACAGTTCCGGCTCGTCGGGCTGATCGCTGTAGTAGGAGCCAAGCTGGTCGTAGTAGTAATACTCGATGCCCGCGGAAGGGAAATGACTGTCGAACGCCTCGAGGTATTCGTGGGTCACGCCAGGCCCACCGTGCAGCAGGAGTACCTTCGTCGTCGGGTTGTTTCCGACGCGCTTCGTCCAGACGCGAAACGTCCCCTTTGGCGTGGTGACCGGGATCATCTTCACGCCGCCGCTCAGCACGTCGTCCCGCCCGGTCTGGTCCAGGTAGCTTGTCAGCTCAAGAACCGCCATCCCCTTCGTCTCCCCTCGCTCCCATCTTGATCATCCCGCGCAGACTACGCCTCGGTGGGCCGCGGGGGCCCTCGAAGATGACCGCTCTCGGTGGGCAGAGAGGGAATCGAACCCCCCACCGGCAGCCAGAGGCGGCTGATCTACAGTCAGCGCGCTCGGAGGACGAGCTTTCCCGCGAGCGGCCCGATTCGCTCACGCGAGAGCGCCATGGGTTTGTACTCGCCGTTCGCCCACATCTGCGTCTGATCGCCCCAATGCGGCGAGAACGGCTGGCCGCTTTGGCCCGTCGAGATGATCGAGACCGACGCGTCGATCTCGGCGAGATCCACGATCTGCCGCTCAGATGCATGGCTGCGCAGCGCAAAGGGTCGCAGCAGCGAGTACGCGGAGTTGTTGGGTGAGTACCCGTCGCCCCCGCGGCGCACCGGCCCGATGGTGAGGATGCGGTCGAGCGGCGCCACCGAGAGCGGATGCTCGAACGAGACCGTGTGCACGTCGCCCCAGCGCCACGACGACGCGGTCGGCCCGAGTCGTTTCGCGAGATAGCGGACCGCGTCTTCGAGCGCGAGTGCCGCGATCCTGTCGCGGTCGCCGGGCGCGCCGGTCGCGAGATCCGCGAACCAGGTGCTCGACGGCGAGCCGACGAGGTCGTACAGGGCGAACGTGGGTCGACCGTCCGTCAGGTACTGCTCGTAGAGCGAGGGTCCGAGCTTGTCTCGGAAAGTGCGCTCGCACATCTGCACGAGCCACGCTTCGTAGACGGCCGCGGCCGCGGAATCGACCGCGAGAACGCCATCCCATTCCCGCACGAGGCGCTGTCCTTCGGCCGCGAGCGGGCTGGCCGCGCGCGCGGAGAGGAGCGCGGCACGGAAGCGCTGCACCGGCAGAGACGTGACGTCGGTCTGCAGCGAGCGGAAGAGTGCGATGTCCGCACCGGTAACGCTCGCGAGCGCGGAGCGCAGGAACGCGTAGCGGAAGCCGGGATCCCATTCCCCCTGCCAGCCCGTCTCGGTCGCGCGATCCACCGGGCGGTTGTTCGCGTTGAGGACGACGCCGCCGGGCGGATCAAACAGATACGGATTGACTTCAGCGGGTAGCAATCCACGCCAGTCGTACTCGCCGCTCCACCCCGGCACCGGAAGACGGCCGTCGCCGGCCTTGCGATCGGGGAGACGGCCGACGAGCTGATAGCCGATGTGCCCGTCGACGTCCGCGTAGCAGGCGGAGAGCGTGGCGCCCACGAAGAGCGCGGCCGCGGCGCGGAACTCGGTGAAGTTGCGCGCGCGCCCCATGCCGAACACCGCCTCCAAGGTCCGCGTGCCGTCGAGCGCGCTCCAGCGCAGGGCGAGCTGCGCCTTCTGCTCCTTGAGCACGGGGGTCAGGATCGGTCCGTGCCGCGTGACCACGACCTCGACGACTACCGGATCTGCACGACCCTTCACCTCAATGACCTCGCGTACGAAGGTCGCGTTCTCCATGCGCCCCTCGAACTCGTAGCGCCGCAGGTCGGAGGGATCCTGTCGCTCAACGAAGAGGTCCTGCGTATCGGCATAGGCATAGGCAAAGCTCCACGCGATGCGGTCGTTATGGCCGATCACGACGCCTGGCACGCCCGGGATGGAGAACCCGATGAGACGCAGATCGCCGGCGTCGAGCGCGACTTCGTACCAGATGCTCGGGTTGCGCACCGGCAGGTGCGGATCGCCCGCG
>JANMSU010000367.1:0-4483 GCA_031389835.1 Chloroflexota bacterium | reverse complement strand
CTACCGGCCGGACCTTGCGGACGGGGCGCGATTGCAGGAGGAGATGGTCGCGCGCGTCGTCGCAGATTGTCGTGCCGCTGGTGTTTTGTCGATCATCGAACCGATCGTGTACGGCGAGGTGCCGGAGCTCGGCGCCGCGGTGGCGGAGACGGCGCGACGGCTTGCTCGTCTCGGTCCCGATGTTCTGAAGCTGCAGTACCCCGGAAGCGCGCGCCTGTGCGAAGCACTCACGCGCGCCTGCGGCGCCGTGCCGTGGGTGCTGCTGGGCGGCGGCACGGACGAGAAGACCTTCCTCGTCCAATTGCGCCACGCGATGCGCGGCGGCGCGCGGGGCTACATCGTCGGCCGCACCGCGTGGGACGCCGCGCTGGTCCTCGACGACGGAGAGCAGCGACGTGCAGTGTCAGAACGGGCCGCCTTTCTGGCGCGAGCGGTGCAGGTCGCCGAGTCCGGATAGGCCGCGGGAACAAGCGCGACGCGTCGGTTGTTTTGACTGACAGCGATCGGAGGACATGATGCAGATCAAAGAACTCGGCCATCTCGTGCTGTATGTCAAGGATCTGGCGCGCTCGCGCCGCTTCTACGGTGAGCTGCTCGGCTGGACGGAGATCACGCCGGAAGGCGGGATGCAGTTCCCCGCGGCCGCGTTCACCTCGGGTCGCACGCATCACGAGCTGCTGCTCATCGAGGTCGGACCCAGTGCGGCACCGCTGCCGAAGGGGCGGCGTCTCGGTCTCTACCACTTCGGACTGAAGGTGGGCGAGACGGACGATGAGCTCCGGGAGGCGCGCGACGCTCTCCAGGCCGCTGGAGCGAAGGTCGTCGGCGCGTCGGATCACGGCGTGACACACAGCCTCTACATCGAGGATCCGGACGGCAATGAGATTGAGCTCTACATCGACGTGCAGCCTGCCCGTTGGAAGGACGATCCCTCGGCGGTGTTCGCCGAGATCAAGCCGCTTCGGCTATGAACAACACGGATGTCGCGCTGCTCGTCCTGCGCGTCGTCGTCGGCGGCGTGATCGCGATGCACGGTCTCCATGAAGCTTGGGTGGGTCGGTAAAGGCGGATCGCCCGCCGCGACCGCCGGCTGGTTCGAGAACTACCTCGGCTTCAAGCCCGGGGTCTTCTGGGCGTGGGTCTCGATCTTCGCCGAAGGCCTAGGCGGCGTCCTGGTCGCGCTCGGTCTTTTCGGCCCATTCCCGGCCGCGGCCGTCGCCGCCGATCTCGTGGTGGTGACGATCGTCGCGCACGTGCCGAAGGGGTTCTGGGCGGGCAACGGCGGTTGGGAGTTTCCTGTGCCGCTCGCCGCGGGAGCCTTTGCGATCGCTGTCATCGGCAACGGCCGGTACTCGCTCGACTCCGTCCTTGGCCTCACATATTCCGAGACGCTCGCTGGACTTTGGGGGATCCTGATGGCCTTAGGCGTCGTGATCGCCCTCATCCTGCACGCGATGTTCAAGCCCAAAGCGGCTCAGACCGCCACCTAACGCAAGACGACCTGACAACGCTCCACATTCGGTGTTAGCGGAACCCGCGCGCGTGATGCGTCGAGGATGACGATGAGCTGCGTGGCCTGATCCGACCGCGCTCGCCGACGAAGGGTACGTCGCGGTCGAGGCTGCCGACGGCGCCGCGGCGCTTGCTGCCTGCGCAGATCGCGATCCGGACGTGCTCCTGCTCGATCTACTTCTGCCCGGCCTGGGTGGCCAGGCCTTCGTCGATGCCTACAGGCGCGGACTCGGTCGAGCGAAGATCATCGTGACGAGCGGCACAACACGCGGTGGTGAGGAGTCCGCACGGATGCGCGGCGCCATGTTCCTCTCGAAGCCTTTCAGCCTCGACCAGGTCCTGAGTGCGGTGAAGCGGGTGCTCAAGCCGCCGACCCCATGACGACTGGCTACTCGCGGATCATCCCGAAGCGCTCGTTCTTCGCGCTCTTGCGCACGAGGTTGCCCAGTCTTCTTCGGAACTCCGCCGGTCGATCGCGTGCGCCCTCGACGAACGCGATGCGGATGCGCCGGTACGCGATGGGGAAGCGACGGAACCGCTTCCACGCGACCTCGTCCTTCTCGAATGCGGCTTTGATGTCTGCCGCGATCATCAGTCGCGGTGCGGTGAGTCTTCCGATCGCTGCGAGACCTGCCGGGGTCATGCGCTTTTCGCGGACCAGGCGGCGCGCGCGAGCCTTGTTCATCTCCGACGTTTTCGAACCCGCCCGTCGCGGCGTGAAACGCTGCGCCCGGCGTTCGTCATCGATCTTCTTCTGGATGCTGTCGATCCAACCGAAGCAGAGCGCTTCATCGACCGCGTCGTTGTACGAGATGCTCGGCTTATCGCTGCTCTTGTGATAGAAGATCAGCCAGATCTCGCGCGAGGTCTTGTGATGTTTGCGCAGCCACGCGTGCCAGTCGGCGACGCGATGGACGTAGAGAGTGCGAGTGACTTCCATTCAGAACTGAGCGGGAGACGGGGCACGATCCCGCGACCTCGACTTTGGGAAAGTCGCGCTCTACCAACTGAGCTACTCCCGCGCGTACTGAATTCTAAGCCGTGGCTCTTGGAGCTTGGCCCAGCCGAACTGTTCGGCGGTGCGGCGGCGGTGGCAGTTCGCACAGCGTACATCGCATTTCGCGATCTCCAGCTGAACGATCGGCCACGTGCGCTTGCTGATCATCCGAGAGATCGACTCTCGCTTCAACGACGCATCGCGATGATCGAACTCGAGGACGATCGGATCTGTCTCGCCGCAGTCAACGCAGGCGTGAGTGACGAGATAGTCGAAGACCTGCTGACGGCTCTCCTCTCGGTTCGCCCTCCGCTGTGCGGCCGCAGCTGCAGGTACGTCGGACGATTACGTCGGTAGTGCTCCCGCGAGTAGGCTGCCTGGCACGACCGGCATTTTGTCTGCCGCGTTCCGCGTTGCTTGTTCTTGACGGCGAACTCGGTCATCGGCTTGGCCAAACCGCATGTGCAACAGATGCGCGTTCCAAGGTTGCCGAGTAGCTCGAGGCGGACTTCTTCCAGTTGGACAACGAGCGGCTGATTCATCAAGTCTGCGGAGCGCGTTGCGCTACGCAGGAGTTTCTTCCACCCAAATTGCCGTGCGGTCTTCCGGCGGTGGCAGTTGGCGCAGCGCACGTCGCATTTCTCGATCTCAGCGAGCACTTGCGGCCAAGGTTTCGTGGTGGTGAGTCGAGCGACCTCGTTGCGTTTGGTGGACGGATCGCGGTGGTCGAAATCGAGAACTATCGGGTCAACCTCGCCACAATCGACGCAGGGATGATTTAAGAGGTATGCGAGTAACAGGGCGCGGTTGGCGTCCCGGTATCCCGCCATGCGCGCGATCTCGCGTCGGATGTAGTCGTCGCGATTTGCGAGGTAATGCGCGTGTCGGTACGCGGCCTGGCACACGCGGCAGTGACTCTGCCGCGTCCCCCTGGCGATGTCAGCAAAGGCGAACTCCGCCTCTGGCTTGGTCTCGCCGCACATGTAGCAGGTGAGCACGCGTCCACCTCCGCTGGGACGGAGGGGCCCCCGCCGCGCGCCTGGGGAATTCGCCCGCTAGAACATATGTTCGCACAGCGTGACTCCACTTTCAAGCGGGAATTTCGCGCGCTCCGCGCTTGTCATGCTTCACGCATGCGCTTCAGCAAGGACCTCGACATCCAGCGCGCGATGGTCATCTACGCCCATCCCGACGACGCCGAGTTCAGCGTCGCTGGCACCATCGCGAAGTGGACGAAGGCCGGCGTCGAGGTCACGTACTGCATGGTCACCAACGGCGCGTCGGGCTCACAGGATCCGAAGATGACGCGAAAGAAGCTGCGCGAGATCCGCTACGCCGAGCAGCGGAAGGCCGCGAAAGTCCTCGGCGTGAAGCACGTCGTGTTCCTCGGCTACGAGGACGGCTATCTGTACCCAACACTCGAGGTCCGGAGGGACGTCGCGCGTCAGGTGCGCATCCACAAGCCCGACGTGATCATCGCGATGGACCCGGAGTTCCGCGTGGCGGGGGAGTACGTGAACCATCCGGACCACATCGCCGCGGGCGAGGTCGCGCTTCGCACGATCAATCCCGACGCGTCCACCCGGCAGATGTTCCCCGAGCTCTGGCGTGATGAGAAGCTGGAGCCGCACAAGCCAAAGGCGCTCTTCCTCGAGACGTTCGGGGATGGGGGGACCGTCGTCGACATCAGCGACACGATGGAGACCAAGATCAAGGCGCTGCTGTTGCATAGTTCGCAGCTGGGTCCTGAAGCGGAAGGGTTCGTGCGCGACTGGAACAAGCGAACAGGCAGATCCGCTGGCTACAAGTACGGCGAGTCGTTCAAGGTGATCCTGCTCGAGCGCGCGCCTGCCGCCGAGACGAGGCCACGCCGCCGCGCTCGTTCGGTAGTCGCGGCGTCCAAAGGTGGCGCGCGAGCGCGACGTTCTGCTGCGCGAACGTCACGCCCTCGCGCTGGAGCTGCGCGCGCTGCGA
>JANMSU010000339.1:0-3444 GCA_031389835.1 Chloroflexota bacterium | reverse complement strand
CTGAAGACCTGGCCGACCAGGCCCATGCGGCGGACGACCCGCAGGTCGCGGCCGTCGGTCGCCGCTATGCCCGCCGACTCCTGCCCGCGGTGCTGCAGCGCATATAAGGAGAAGAACATCAGGCGGGCAGCCTCAGCCGGGTCGGCGGTGGCCTGCTCGCGTGGGCTCCAGATGCCGCACACGCCGCACATCCCTAGGTCTCCCTCCCCAGCGCCAGCGAAAGTCCGTGTCCGTGCGCTTCGACCAACGACGCGACCGGTAGACCCAGTACGGGTGCGATCTCGAGCAGATCTCCACCGATCGTCCCGAGCGTCCACACCGGAACGGAATGCTCGGCCGCGAGCGCGCGCACCTGCGCCTCCAACGATGGACCAATCACGAGCACGACGCCCGACGGTCCTTCACCAAACAGCGCCACGCGCTTGTCGATGCCGCGGACGGCCGGAAGCGTGACCTTCATCCCGATCCGGTCGCGGATCGCGAGCTCGGCCAGAGTGACCGCGAGCCCGCCCTCCGCGCGATCGTGCGCCGCCCGGAGCGCTCCGGCCTGGTGCGCCGCGAGAACGAACCGCTGCAGGCGCGCTTCGAGGGCGAGGTCGATGGCCACCGGCCCCTCGTGCACGCCCATCGCCGCGCCGTACGCGGAGGCCCCGACCCCGACCTGCGCGCTACCCGCGAGCATCACGACGTCGCCGGGCCGGCCCGAGGTCAGCGGGATGTGCCGCGTCACGTCGGCCAGGTGCCCGACCGCACCGATGACCGCGGTGGGCCAGATGTCCGCGCCCCGTGTCGCGTTATATAAGGAGACGTTCCCCGAAACGACCGGAACGTCGAGTGCCTGACACGCCGCGGAGATCCCGGCGATCGTGCGCTCGAGCTGCCAGGCACCGCCGGGGCGCTCCGGATTGCCGAGATTGAGGCAGTCGGTGATGGCGAGCGGCTCCGCACCGACGCAGACGATGTTCCGCAGGGCCTCGGCGACCGCGGACGCCGCGCCGACGAAGGGATCGAGCGCCGCGACGCGCGGCTGAGCGTCGATCGCGATGGCGATGCCGTCGCGCCGTCCTTTGATACGGAGCAGGGCGGCGTCCGCACCCGGGCCGAGGACGGTGTCGGTGCCGACCATCTGATCGTACGTTCGATAGATCACCGCTCGCGAGGCGACCGCCGGCGAGGCCAGGAGATCGAGAAGCTCGAGTCCGATCTTGTGTGTCGGCTGATCCGTCCGCGCTACGACGACGTTGCCGCGGTCGCGCTCGGCCTCGCCCTCGACTCCGGCGACGCCATCGCGCGGAGCGGCTGCCCACTCTGAAATGTCGTACTCGGGTGCCTCGTCCGCCAGCAGCGCCGGCGGGAGCGACGCGACGGTCTCGCCGGCGCTCAGGATGGTCAGCACCTTGTCCTCGGTGATCTCGCCGATCCGGACGCCGTGCAGCTCCCATTGCTTGAAGACGCGCTCGACCTCGCTTTCGCGTCCCGGTCGTGCCACGACGAGCATCCGCTCCTGGGACTCGCTCAGCATGACCTCGTAAGGACTCATCGCCTTCGCGCGGCGCGGCACTTTGTCGACATCGATCCGCATCCCGACCCCGCTTCGCGCGGCAACCTCGCTCGATGCGCAGGTCAGTCCGGCGGCTCCGAGGTCCTGAACTGCTTCGACCGCGTCGGTCTCGACCAGCTCCAGCGTCGCTTCCATCAGGAGCTTCTCGAGGAATGGATTTCCCACTTGGACCGACGGCCGCTTCGCGTCGTCCTGCGTGCCGAGCTCGAACGACGCGAGCAGCGAAGCGCCCGCGATGCCGTCGCGGCCGGTGTCGGAGCCCACCAGGTAGACGGCGCTGCCGGGGCGCGCCGTATTCGCGCGCGAGAGGCGGTCGCGGCGCACGAGCCCGACGCACATCGCGTTCACCAGCGGGTTGTCGAGATAGCAGTCCTCGAACGAGACGTGGCCGCCGACGTCCGGGATGCCGACGCAGTTCCCGTAGTACGAGATGCCGCCGACCACCCCGGTCACGAGGCGCCGCGCGCGACGCGCGCTCGGCGGTCCGAAGAACAGCGCGTTGAGCACGGCGACCGGCCGCGCACCCATCGCGAAGACGTCGCGCAGGATCCCGCCGACCCCGGTGGCCGCGCCCTGATAGGGCTCGACCGCGGACGGGTGGTTGTGGCTCTCGACCTTGAACGCGCAGAGCAATCCGTCGCCGAGATCCACAGCACCGGCGTTCTCACCGGGGCCGAGCGCGACGCGCGCGCCCTTGGTGGGCAGCGTGCGGAGCAGCTTCTTCGAGTGCTTGTACGCGCAGTGCTCGCTCCACATCGCTCCGAACATCGCCCACTCGAGCGCGTTCGGCTCGCGCCCGGTGAGCTCGCGCACGCGGGCGCCTTCGTAGGGCGTAAGGCCTACTTCCGAAAGGATGTCCAACTTAGGCTTCGCCGTTTCCGTCCCCGTCAGCGTCGGGGACGAGCTCATGCGGGAGTGTCGGCTCCGATGAAGCGCTCGATCTGGTCGGCGAACGCGAGCAGATCGGGCACGCGCGTCTGGACCTGCGTGTAGACCTCGTCGATGTCCGTCTGCTCGCGGTCGTAGGCGAGCAGATTGCGCAGGCTCGCGAGATGCTCGAGGCGATACGCGAGCTGCTTGTCGATGATCCCGTGCTTTCCGATCGCGTCAAGGATGTCGTGATACGCCTCGGGCTTCGGCAGTGCGAGCGCCATCACGAGATACGCCCCGGTGCCGAACAGCAGCTCCACCGCCTGCTGCAGATACCACTGCGCCAGCCCGTAGAGCTTGGGATCCGAGCGGAATTTCGTGCGCTCGATCGGACGGAGATCCGAGAGGAGCTGCGTGTACTCACGCAGGCGGGCGAGGCGCGCGAATACGTACTCGGCGTCGATCGCGAACCGCTCGCCCTTGGTCCGCTCCGCGAGCGCCTTGCTCTGGATGTCGTCGTACTTCTGGAACTCGAGGTACTCCATGACCGCGCGCGCCTCCCACTGGACGCGGCGCTTGTGATCGCGCTGGAACAGGAGGTTCCAGCTGCGGATGACCTGCGCGCGCTGGAGGAGGGACGCCTGATTGAGGATCACCACGTCGAGACCCTCGGTCTCGAGCGTCTTCGACAGCTCGCTCACGAAGTAGACCTGGTAGTCGAAGAACTCGTTGGTCCTCACCTTGTCGTGGAGCAGGAGGCCGACGCTCTGGTCGGCGAACGCGCCCGCCAGCTTGCGCGCCGCTGGGGTTCCCTGGCCATAGGCAGCGTCCACCGGGCTCGTCTGAAAGAGCGACTGGAGTTGGGCCTGTTTCTCGAAAAGGTCCATCTCTATACCTATCTATATACGGCAGGAGCCATGCCTGCCAGAGCACCGGCCAGATTGGCGAGGACCCGATACCCGTCGGTCCCACCCAGGAGGGCCTCCGAGCACCTTTCCGGGTGCGGCATGAGC
>JANMSU010000309.1:0-5835 GCA_031389835.1 Chloroflexota bacterium | reverse complement strand
CATCTATCAGGAGCTCCGCAAGCCGCCGGAGGCGCGCTCCTGGAACGGCAAGGTCGCGGGCGCCGTGCCCTATGACTTCCGCCTGCCGACTCTCGATCGGCTGCGGGAGGCGTACTGGAACCCGGAGAACGAGCAGATCTTTTCCGACAAGGTCTTCGGCGTCGGCTGGGCCGTGAACATCCCGGTCGCTGCCCGGAAGCTCAGCGAGATCGTGTCGCAGTACGCCGAATCGAGCGCCTCGCTACGCCGCCGCGTTTCGCGACACGACGAACCTCGCGAGCTACCCGACGAGCCCTGATCTCGAGGTACGCGGGCAGCCAGCGCTCGAGCTCATCTGCTGATCCGGCCTCGCCGCCGTCGTAGCTCGGCGAGTACTCCCAGAGGCCGTCGACCAGCAGTCCGTTCTTCGCACACGCGTTGACGAGATCACTGGTGCGATGTCCGTACTCGAGCGTGCGGGCTTCGACCTTGACCGTGCCGAACTCCCACAGCGCGTCCGCGAACGGCACGGCCCCATCGTCGAAGTAGCGCTGCTTGAATCCCCAACCGGTGCCGGTCCATGTTTCCTGCATCCGCAACGCGACCGGGTGCATGGTCGAGAAGACATAGATCCCTCCCAGGGCGAGGATCCGCGTGGCTTCCGCGATGACCCGCTCCGCATCGGGGACGAACACCATCGAATGGTGGTGGCTCACGATGTCGAACTCTCCATCGGCGAACGCCGAGAGATCCCGCATGTCACCCTGCACGAAACGGAGCTTCGTTCCGCGGTCCCGCGCAAGCGCGCGCACCGTCGTGAGCTGGCGCTTGGAGATGTCGAAAAGCGTGGTCGCGGCACCGAGCTCCGCGAACAGGACGGCATCCCAGCCGCCGCCGCCCGCCAGCGACAGGACGCTCTTGCCCTCGAGGTCGATGCCACGGAGACGCCCGCGCGTCAGGTCATCGAGGAAGCGCCGCTTGCCGCGGGCGTCGCGTGGCGGCTTGCCCTGCGGCCGCGTGTACGGGATGCCGGCTTCCGCGAGTCGCTCCCACATCCGACGGTTGTGCTCGCCGACATCGTCGACGGCGACGCGCCGTGTCAGGGGACGTCCTCACAGCACTGGTTCAGGTGGGCGCGCAGGAAGTTGCGCACGCGTGCGTCGTCGTACGTGGTCAGCTCGTCGACCCAGCTCCACGCGGTGAGCACGAGCGTGCCCGATGGGATCTTGTCGTAGGGGCGGATCACCAGCTTGACCTGGTTGAACTTGTCCTTCGGATACGTCGTAAGGATGGCCTGCAGCGCCGCGAGCGACTCGGCCGGGATGTTGTTGTGCGACGCGACGACACCGCCGTGCTCGAGGTTGTGCACCGCGCGCTCGTCGGGGACGGGCTCGCTGTGGAAGCCCCACGACGTTGGCCCGGGCCAGTGCGGACCTGACGTCGGTGGATATGCGGGATAGGCGATCGGCACACCGTCGGTCTGATGATTGCCGACACCGGTGCCGGGTCCGGTGAAGCGACCCGCGCTCTCGCCGATGCCGAACGACCGCGCCAGCAGCACGCCGACGACTACGACGATCGCCGCGGCCCCGATCGCGATCCACGGCACGCGGCGGTGCCAAGGGTAGCGACTGGGCGCATGCGCGCGTGCGGTGCCATTCGCTCGTGTGACACCGCGTACGGCTCGCTTCTTTTTACGCGGCACTTTGGTCTTACTCGCCCAGGGCCGCGTCGACGGCGTCGCGGACGCGCGCGAGACGGTCATTGCGTTCCGCCACGAACCTTTCGATCCCGGCGAGCAGGTGCTGCGGCGAAAGGTGCGCCTCCGCGATGACCTCGTCGACCGTCCCGCCGGTGCGCCAGCGGTCGTCCCAGTCGGATGTCAGCGAGTACTCGGCGACGACCGGATGCTCGATCCAGTCGCGCATGACACGCCGCGATCGGTTGCTGATGACCATCGCATCGAGACGGTCCGCGGCGGACGCGATCTCGTCGCGGTAGCGCTCGTCCTGCAGCGCGAAGAGCTGAGGGCTGATCGCCGCGACGATCTTCACGTTGAGCTTGCGTTCATCGAGCTGCGGCAGGATCTTCACGACGTTCGCGGTCGTCGATGTGCCCTGCACGAAGATCGTCCCCATCCGCGGCTGTCCCTCGCGATGACGCCGGATCAGGTAAGCGCCGCGGGCCGCGGCGAAGTGCGAGTCCATGCCAAGTGCCTTGCGATCCGGGATGTCGACGTTGGGCCGGGTGAGATGCAGGGCCACGATCGGCGCCTTCTGCTGGAACGCCGCGCCGAGGACCACCGGTACCTCGTTGTACTCCCACGGATGCAGATCGATGACCGCGCCGTCTGGAAAGAGCTGCGTCACGCCCGTCTCGAAAATGCCGAAGTGCGTTCGTGAGTCTTCGGCCGTCTCCGGCCCGGAGTGACCTGCGATCCAGAGCACCTTTCCGACGCGGAGCTCGCAGTCCTGCGCGAGCTGGCTGAAGAGTCGCATCTCGCCGTACTTGAGATAGGAGAACGCGCCGTACGTTGAGCACGCGCCCCAGAACCCGTTGAACTCTTCGAACGGGTCCTCGGCCATGTTGACCGAGGCGATGCCACACGCGACGCCGGAGTTCGTGAACTCGGTGATCTGCTGCGGCAGGAGCGCGCCGTGGACGTTCGTGTCGCGCTGGTACCAGCCCCAGCCCTCGACCTCGCCGAACCCCTTCATGAAGCCCGCGATGTTCGTGGACTCCGCGAGATCCGCCGACATCGCGATGAAGAGAGGCCGCTCGTCCTTGAGGCGCGCATGACTGTTGACCCAGGAACCCCACGTCGCGAGCGCCGCGCGGTTCGGCTTCTTCTCTCCCGGCTTCGCCCACATCGACTCCGGGTAGTGCTCGTAGTCGAAGAAGCTGTCGTCCCTGAACACGTTCTTCGCGCGGCTGCCGAGGAAGAACGTCGGGATCTCGTCGGGGACGGTGCCGGCGATCTCCACGAGACGATCGGACAGGTAGTCGCTCACGTCACGACGCGAGCGGAGCACGGACGCCGCGACCTCGAGGTTCCGGCGCGCCTGTGCGCGTATCCCGTCGGCATCCTTAGGCGCGGGCTGATCCACGCCCTCGTACGCGACGTCGTACTTCTTCTGAAATTCCTTCCGCAGCTGCCAGAAGAGCTCGTGGTTCATCGTGTGCGCTGTGCCGTGCGAGGCATAGTCGTACTTCAGGTAGCCGCGTCCTTTGCGCGTCCGGAACCAGCCAACGCTCGGCGCGCGTTCGGTGTTCTCACCGCGCGCCGCCTCCAGCACGACCCTGGTCACCTCGTCCCACTCGCTGCCCTGCTCGGTGCCGACGACGCGCCACCCGTACGGCTCGAACCACTCACGCGGCCCGCCGTGGACCACGCTCGATATCGCGTTCACGTCGATGCCGAAGTCGTTCCAGTCGAGGAGGAATACGAGGTTCGAGAGACCGAGGCCCCACGCCGAGTTGCGTGTCTCGTGGCTCGCCCCTGGAGTCAGGCCACCCTCGCCCTCGACGGCGAAGACCTTGACCTGCTCCGCGCCCGCGATCTTCAGCGCCACCGCCTGACCCACGGTGGGCGGCATGCCATGACCGGAGGGCCCGGTGTTCCACTTGAGGAACAGCGTCTTGCCCGCCATCTCCGCGTGACCCGGCAGCCCTCCGTGGCGACGTAACCCGAGCAGATCCTCCCAGGTCAGCGCGAACTTCCCGTCGAAGGGGAATGCGAAGTGCTCATCCTGCGTGCGCTCATACCGCACGCGCATCGCTTCATTGAGCGCCGCGAGTGTGGCGTAGATGAGCGGCACGGTGTGACCCGCGGACAGGATGAAGCGATCGCCGAAGGGGCGCCAGGGTTTCAGCAGGTCGTGGCGCATCGCGCCGGAGAGCAGGAGTGCGAGCAGCAGGTGCACCTTCGAGCGCGAGCCGCCGGGATGGCCGCTCTGCCGGTAATTGAGGGAGAGGTCGATGAATTCGTCGACGACGTCCTTCGTGACCTCCCACATCGGGAAGGCCGAAGCGGAGTCGGCGTAGAGGCGCTCGACCTCAGAAGTCACCGTGCGAGCCACAGGGCTTTTTGTAGCACCATTTGCGCCGTGAGCGGCGGAGCGCGTGTCATGCCCGAGACCGTGCGTATCTCCAGCGATGCCGAAACGCTCCTCGCGGACCTTTACGGCGATCTTCCGTCGCGTCGCGTCGCGATCCTCGTGCATGGTCGGGATTGGGACGCCAGCGGTTGGCGCGACGTAGCACAGGCTTTCGTCGCGCGCGGCGTTCCGGCACTCGCGCTGAATCTGCGCGGCTACGACGGCTCGAGCGGCAAGACAGGAGACTTCGCGCCACCCGCGCCCTGGTCGCCGGTCACCGACGTGCGCGCCGCCAAGGCGTTGCTCAAGGGTCGCGGAGTGCGCGAGATCGCGCTCGTCGGCGCGTCGATGGGTGGACACGCGATCCTCGCGTCGAGCTTCGAGGCGGATGTCGAATGCATCGTCTCGATCTCGTCGCCGGTCCTCGCGGTCCCCGACGAGCTCTCCCGGCGAGTGACGGGCCGAAAGCTGTTCGTCTGCGCTGACGGTGACTCGTTCGGCGCAGCGCCGCACGTACTGCACACATTCGATGTCGTGCCCCAGCCGAAGACGCTGCTGATGTTCGGGGGCAAGGAGCACTCACGTGGGATGTTCGCTGCTCCCTATGGACCCGAAGCGGTCGACGCGATCATCGACTTCGTGGCGCGCGGACTCTGATGCCCGTCCGCGTCAATCCCGACGTCCCAGGGGAGCCACTCCTCTTAAAGCGCACCGGCAAGCGCCTGCGGGCTATGCGGCGCAAGCGCGGGCTCACGATGGCGCAGCTCGGCGCAGACAAACGCGGCCGCGTCTATTTCAAGCGGCAGTACGTGTGGAAGATGGAGACCGGCCGCGTCGCGCCGTCGCTCGGTGCGCTCGCGCACTTCGCGCGCCGGCTCGACGTCACGCTGTCTGAGCTTCTTCGCGGGATCTGACGCGAGCGGCGAGGCGCCTCAGGGTGCGAGTGCGGGGCCGAACACACCGACGTCCGGGACCGGTCCGGTGATCAGGAACGGGACCGCCACGCCGTGGCGCTCGAGAACCCAGCGGTACACGGCGTAGTCGGGCTCATCGGTGTAGACGGCGCCGAAGATACGACTCGCATGCCATCGTGCGTCCTCACCTCGCGCGAGACCGATGAGGACGTACTTGCCCACTGGATCGTCGTCGATCGTGCCGCAGGAGCCGCTGCCGCCGGCGAACTCGTGTTTCCCGGTGTTCGGGTTCGTCTCACCGGTGACGCTGCCATGGTCGACAAAGCGCACGGGCGACGCAGCAGTGCCGCGAAAAACGCGGATCACGTCCAGAGTCACGGTGGCTTCGACGAACCCTGAGGGAGTGCGAGCACCGAGCGCGACCGATCGTGCACGCCCGAGCACAAGCAGCTGGGTGTAGTCGCGTACCTCGAAAGGACCCACGCTGCAGGCCGCCGCCGGCAGCGGATGCGTAACAAGGAGCGCTAACGCGATCCAGACGGCGAGCGCGTTCCTTGGCACGCCGAGATCGTGATCGACAGGCGGGCTCCCGACATCCGTGTCAGGCGCCGGGAAGTACTACGTACCGCATACGTACTGCGGCGCGGTAAGCGCGCGCTACGCGGTCCGAGCCTCCTCGCGCGATCCGACCTGTGCCAGCGGCAGGGTCACGTGGAACGTCGTTCCAGCCTCGGCGTTCCGTTCGGCCCAGAGCTTTCCGTGATGACGTGACACGATCTCGCGGCTGATGTAGAGACCGAGGCCGAGTCCGCCGACATGGTCCGCGCGCGGGTCGGGCGACCGGT
>JANMSU010000298.1:0-6554 GCA_031389835.1 Chloroflexota bacterium | reverse complement strand
CCTGCCGCGATTCGTGAAGCGCATCCCGAGTGCCTCGTACTCCACCGCATTCCAGCCGATGCCGACGCCGAGGATGAGGCGGCCTCGCGACAGGACGTCGACCTCCGCGGCCTGCTTCGCCACCAGCGCGGTCTGTCGCTGAGGGAGCACGATCACCGCGGTGGCAAGCCGGAGGCGAGTCGTGATGGCCGCGAAGTAGCCATAGAGGACGAATGGTTCGTGGAACATCGAGCGGTGGTCGTACACGCCGGTCCAGCCGCCGGGTCTGTTCGCATCGGCACCGAGGACGTGATCGAAGATCACAAGGTGGTCGTATCCAAGCTCCTCGACCGTACGTGCGTACGTCGCGATGGCGTCGGGATCGATGCCGATCTCGAGTTGTGGGAAGACCGCGCCTAGCTGCATCGCGCCTCAGTATCGGCGGCGGGACCCCGCTACGGCTTGGTGACGCTGACCGGCACGCCGAGGCCGCTGACCCGGACGAGCGCCCCGCCTGCAAGGGGTCGCGCGTACAGGCCGCCGCTCGTCGAGACGTAGAACCACGCGCCATCCGGTGACCAGCCCGCGAAACGACCCTCGACCTCCGCCAGGACTGCACCGGAGGCCGCATCGCGGACCACGGCGCTCGGCTTCGCTTCGGTGGGGGTGCCCGTGATCCCCTGGCCGCCGGTCGTATTCGTGTAGCCGATAAAGGCGCGCGCGGGGGACCACGCTTCATCCGCGATGCGGTCACCGAGGACGTACTGCGTCGCGGCGCCATCGGATGCGCGCAGCAGGACGAGGAACGGCGTGATCGTCGAGCCAAGGAACGCGACACGCGCTGAGAGGAACGTGCCGTCCGTCGCCGCGGTGATACTGCTGACCGAGGTTAGGCCGCGTACAGCGACAGTGCCAACGGACGCCCGCGGATCTCCGATGACGCGCGCGACGGTGCTGACCGTGCGCTTCTGCGTGCCGTTCCAGAGCTCGATGGCCTGCTCGTCGCGCGCGCGGTCGTTCGCGCGGATCGTCCCGTTCGTGAGGACGAACATACCGGGCCCGCTCCACGCGACCTCGCGGCCAGGGATCGACTGACCGAGCGCTCCGTCCGCGGTCATGACCCGAACGGTGAGCTCGCTCTGAAGGATGGACGGATCCTGCGGCGACGCGGGCAGCGCCACGGCAGCGATGCGCGTGCCGTCCGGCGACCATGCCACCCCCGCGGCGACAGAAGAGACTGCGGTCAGGCGCGTCACCTCTCCGGCCGTGTCGATGATGACCGGGATGAGCTGCTGCGCGGACGCTCCGGTGCCCAGGCTCTCGACCGTCAGGATGCGGTCCCCGGCGGGCGACCAGCGCGGGAGGGGAATGGTGAAACGGCGCTGGGTCTGCGCATTGGTCGCGCCCGTACGAAGTACCGACGCGACGCCGTCGGAGCCCATCGTCCAGATGTTGCCGCCGAACGCGAACGTGTAGCGCACGGCCGGCGCGTCAGGCCGTGGTGCGGCTGCGGCCCTAGCGAGCGGGGCGCGCGGGAACCAGACGTCGCCGGAATCGACCGAGCCGAGAAGGAGGACCGCGCTCGGCGCGAGTCCGGTCGGTGTGATGTCGACGCGGACCACGGTCGGCCCGGCGAAACCGATCGCGTATCGCTTATCGGGCGAGACCGCGATCCGCTCGATGAGCCCGGCGCTTGACGGCAGCAGGATCGGGATCGAGCCGATGACGAGCTGTGCCGGGTTCGTGCCCCGGTGATAGAGGTATCCACTGGCCCACGTGCCGTCGAGTCGCAGGCTCTCCTGATCCGGTGGCGTGATCTCGCGACGGACGTCGGTGCCGTCCACGGTCATGCTCCACACGTTCGCCGCGGCGGCGAAGACGTACGTCTCGCTCGCTCCCGCGAACTGGGTGACGCGTCCAGCCAGGAAGTGGATGCGGCCGTCACTGCCGATCACCGGCGACGAAGCCTGCAGGCCGGTCAGCGGGCGGAACTGATTCATTCCGCTCGCGCGCACGGCCGAGATAACGCCGCCGGTCGTCTGCACGAGCAGCTCTTCCTCATCGAGCCAGTCGGCCGCGATCGCGTCTTCGACATTCGTGATGCGTGTCCAGGTGCCTTCGGCGGTGGCGATATAGATGTCGCTTTGGCTGCCGGTCTGGCGCTGCACCGTCGCCGCGATGCGGGACCCGCTCGGGGAGAATCGATGATCGACGATACGGAAGCTGTCGCTCCGCAAGGCGGGGGGCAGAACATACGACGTCGTCGCGCCATCAACGCGCACGACCACGAGGCGAGTCAACCCATCGACGTACGCGATGGAGTTCCCGTCGACCGACCACTTCGTCTTCGTGATCGTGCTCGGCGTCGTTGTCTTCGCGACCGACCGCCGCCGTGAGTTGTCGGCGTTCGCGAGCCACAGGAGGTGATCGCCACTGGGCTCGGCGCGCCAGTAGGCGAGCCGACCCGTCGCGGAGAGGTCCGTAACGGCCGGTCGCGAAGCGCTGGGAGCCGCTGACGGGGACGCAGAGGCGGCCACTTCGGTGCCGCCTGGAGTGCTCGTGGTGGAGACGATGATCGCGACGACCGAGGCGACAACGACCAGCGCGGAGACCAGGGCATACGGCAGAAGGCCGCGCAGTTGCCGCACGTCCCTAATACTCCTCCTTATGCCCGATCCGTTGGAAGCCGCCAAGACCTTCATGGATGCACTCGAGGCTCGCGACCCCGAGCGTGCCGCTGCGGTCTGCTCAGAAAACGTTCAGATCGAACTGCCCGGGGGTGATCCCCAGTTGGAAGGTCGGGACGGCGCACGGCGCCTCGTCCGCATCGCGCCACCCTTCATCCGGCGCATCCGCGAGCAGCAGATCGATGGGACGACCGTGATCCTGCGCGGCCTCACGCGGGCGCCGGGCCACTTTGCGAACTACACGACCTGGACTTTCGAGACCGATGGCCGGCTCATCACCCACGTGACCTTCGCGTGGCGCCCCGCGAACTAGCCTCGACTACCTCTCCACGTACCTGAAGCTGCGCGGCGTCTTCGTTAGACCGAAGTCCGCCAGTGGCCGCGCCCTTCGGTAACGGCGCGGCTTGGTCACCGGTAGCGTCCACCCTTTGGCGGTCCGGCCGGAACGCTCACCAATAACGCACTCGCCGACGACCGTCCCGGTGCCGACGACCGCGAGGTAAGCACGCGCTGGCAGTCGCCTCGGCGGAAGCGCGCGGTGGTCCGCCGTGCGTTTTCCGTCGAGGAGCGCGTCCGCGTTCTCCTGGGATACCGCGAGGACGATCGCGTCCATCGATCCCTCCCGAGCGTTGGTCAGGTGGGAGATCGGCCGCGACTTGCCGCTACGGCGTCCGCGCTGCCGCGACGCGCTCAAGCGCCTCGGCCAGCATGCCGACCTCGCGGTCGGTGAGATGGTCGGCGAAGTGCCGCGCGATGGAGCGAAAGTGTTGCGGTGCCGCTCGCCTCAGCGCCCGGCGCCCCAGGGCCGTCACGCCCACGAGCTGCCCGCGACCATCGGTCGGACACACACGCCGCTCGATGAGGTCCTGCGCCTCGAGCCGATCGAGCGTTCGAGTAAGCCCACTCTTGGTCAGCGCCGAGAGCTCGGCGAGCTCGGTCGGCCGCATTCCCGTCACCGGCCCGCGATCGAGCACAGCGAGGAGGTGGTGCTCGGAGACGGGCAAACGACTCTCTGCCTCTGAATCACGGTCCATCGCCCGGGCCACCGCGAGCTGGGCACGCACGAACGCCAGCCAAGCCCGCATCTCCGCATCGGTGAGCCGCCGCCTCGTCCGCGTCCCGGGAATAGGTTGTGTAGTCAACGAGTTGATTGTATCATCAACTATCGGCGCTGACACAAGCGCCAGAAGAAGAGGCATTCCATGGTCTGGTACATCGACCCCTATCACACACAGGCGACGTTCTCCGTCAAACACATGATGGTCAGCACGGTCCGCGGGCGGCTGGGCAAGCTCCGCGGGGAGATCGAGATCGACACCGAGAACCCGCAGCGCGCTAGCTTCGAGATCGGCGCTGACGTGACCGGGATCGACACCGGCGACGCGCGCCGCGACGGTCACCTGCGTTCGGCGGACTTCTTCGATGCGGAGAAGTACCCCGAGATCGTGTTCAAGAGCTCGGCGGTCTTCCCCAAGGGGGAGAACAGGTTCGCCGTGAGCGGAGACCTGAAGATCCGCGAGATCAGCCGTCCCGTCACCTTTGACGTAGAGCTGGAAGGCATCGGCCTGGACGGCAAGGGCGGTCAGCATCTCGGCGCCTCCGCGACGATCACCATCGATCGCAAGGATTTCGGCCTGGTCTGGAACCAGCCGATCCAGAACGGCGTGCTCGTCGGCGACAAGGTGAAGATCGACGTCGGCCTCGAGGCACTCGATGCCGCGAGCGCGAAAGCGATGGGCCTCGCCGCCTAGCGGGGCGGCGCTTTCTGCAGCTTCGCCACCATGCGCGCGACCTCGCCGGGAGCGATCCCGGCGAGGAATGCGCGTGTCTGCATCAGAAAACGCGGTTCGTGTTTCGCGCGCTCGCCGTCATCCGGCGCCGGTGCGCTCGCCAGGCCCTCGATGTCCCAGGCTGGACCGAGAACGAGCCGGAACGTCTCGACCGAGCGTTCGAGATGGAAGGGCGACGTGACCAAGTACATCGGGCGCGGGGGAATGGCAACGAGGTAGCGGTCCGCAACGTGGACCGCATTACCGATCGTGTCACGCGACTCGTCCTCGAGGAAGAGCCGCTCGCGCCCCGTCCCACGTTCAACGATCAGGTCGGCCATCGACGCGGCCTCGCTCCGCTTCGGCTTCCTGCCCACTCCATGACTTCCCGAGCAGATGATCGCCGCGTCGCTGTGCGCACGCGCGAGCTCCGCCGCGGCCTCAGCGCGAGCAAGCGTCGCCGGGGCGGGCGTGCCATCCGGGAGCATCCCGCCACCGAGCACGACGATGATCTCGGGATGCGCAGACAGCTGCGCTGGGGACGGCTCACTCACGCGCGAAGGTCGGTGATCGCGACCGGCCGTCCGGACTCGGAAGAGCGATAGGCCGCGATCGCGACTTCGAGCGCCCGGAGCCCGTCCTCACCGGAGATCGGTACCGGACGATCCGCAAGGATCGCATCGACGAAGTCCGCGATCATCCGCGCGGTGAGGTCGTCGCCCCAGCCCAGAAGCCGCGTGCGGCCGGTCGTGTCGTCGTAGTGCGTGAGCGCCTGCCGAAATACATCGATGTCGACAGTCGCCTTCTCGCCGACGACATGGAGCGTCACGCCGCCCCAGGTAGGGAACGTCTGCGGTCGCGACCAGCTGCAATCGATCGACGCAAAGGCGCCGCCGGCGAGGTCACACGTCAGGACGCCGCAGTCCTCGACCTCGAGGCCGTAGATGAACGACCCGAGCTCCGCCTGCACACGCGTGAACTCGTCGTCAAGGAGCCAGCGAATCGCATCGGCCGCGTGCACGGTGTGATCCATCGCGGCGCCGCCGCCCGCGAGGCGTTTGTCGCCGAACCAGGAGCCGGGATACTGCCCCGGGTTGGTGGCGCGTATGGCACGGATGCGACCGAGCGCGCCGGTCGATATCGCGTCCTTGAGAGCCATCACGGCTGGACTGCCGCGGACCGGGAACGCCGTGCCGAGCTGGACCCGCGCCGCGCGACATGCGTCGATCATCCCTTTCGCGTCCGCGGTCGTGGTCGCGAGCGGCTTCTCGCAGAGCACGTGAACGCGTGCTTTCGCCGCGGCCTCCGCGTACCGGCGGTGATCGACGTTGGTCGACGCGATGACGATCGCCTCGCTCGCCCCGAGCAGTCCCTCGAGGGTCGGGTGCCACATTGCCCCATGCGCACTTGCCGCATCGCGTCCGCGCTTCTCGTCATCGTCGTGGATCCCCGTGAACTCGACCTGCTCCAGCGCGCCCAGCGTGGTCGCGAGCGACGGTGCATGAACGTGCGCGAACGAGACGAGTCCGACGCGCAGCGTCTTCGTCATGCCGGCGCCTTCCACTTCACGACCTCGCCCGTGTCGGCGGCGCGGATGACAGCGAGGCCCAAGGCAAGTGTTCGCAGGCCCTCATGCCCGTCGACAAGCGGCCGATCGCCGCGCGTGATGCGCGCGATCACATCTCGCAGCTGCACCAGGTACGGCGTCTCGTGCAGTGTCGGCGTCGCCATCATCGCCGGCCCAGCGGGCCCGGCGGGTGACTGGAGCGCGATCGGCGATGCCGCTCGGCTGTCGTGCACCAGCATCCCGCGATCGCCGCGGAGCTCGTAACCGGTCCGGAAGCCAGCGTGCTCCGCCCAGCTCGCTTCGACCTGCACGATCGGCCGGTCGTCGTACCGGATCGTCGCGAGCGCGTACTCGAGCCCACCGGTCCCGGTGAAGCGCCTCGCGTACACGCGCGACGGCTCGCCGAACCACCAGCGCACGGTGTCGAGGTCGTGAAGCATCAGGTCAAGAATGACGCCGCCGCTCTTCGCGGCGTCGAGGTACCACTCGCGCGCTGATCCGACCGCGAAGTTGCCGCGTGTCAGTGTGGCGATCGCTGGACGGCCGAGGGTC
>JANMSU010000091.1:0-2773 GCA_031389835.1 Chloroflexota bacterium | reverse complement strand
CAAGTACTTTCTACTTGGCGCGTTCAGCTCGGCGCTGCTGGTCTACGGTTTCGCGTGGCTCTACGGCGTGACTGGTGCGACGCGCTACATCGACGTCGCGTCCGAGCTGCAGCGCATTGGCCTTGCGAACGGGCCGACCATCGTCGCCCTCTCTCTCATCACGGTGGGCCTCGGGTTCAAGGCCGCGGTCGTGCCATTCCACCAGTGGACGCCTGACGCGTACGACGGGGCGCCAACGCCGGCGACGGCGTTCATGTCGGTCGGCCCGAAGGCCGCCGCGTTCGCCGCGATCCTGCGCGTTCTGGTCATCGCGCTCGCGCCACTGTCCGTCGACTGGACCGTGGTCTTCGCGGTGCTCGCCGCGGTGACGATGACCGTTGGGAACATCGTTGCGCTCGTGCAGACCAACACGAAACGGATGCTCGCGTACTCGAGCATCGCGCACACCGGCTACATCCTCGCCGCTGTCGCGGCGTCGGCGACCGCGGGCGCGTCGGCGACGGCCGCGGTCCTCTTCTATGTCTTCGCGTACGGCGTGATGAACCTTGGCGCATTCGCGTGCCTCCTCTACTTCGACGTCGAGGGCTCGCGCGGGGCGACGCTCGAGGAGCTCAACGGATTCGGGCGACGCCACCCGCTCGGCGCGTTCGCCTTCTTCGTCTTTCTCATCTCGCTCACCGGGATCCCGCCGACGGTCGGCTTCGTCGCGAAGGTGTTCGTGATACTCCCGGTGCTCGATGCCGGCTACGCCTGGCTCGCGGTGCTCATCGCGCTCAATGCGGTGCTAGCGGCCTTCTACTACCTGCGCGTCGTCGTCCACATGTACATGTATGACCCGGAGACCGGAGCGCCGATGGTGCTGAGGACGCGACTGCTGTCGACCGCGCTGGGAGTCTCGGCGGTCGCGACGATCGTTCTCGGCATCCTGCCGAACTCCCTCTACGAGTGGGCGCTGGAGGCGGCCGCGCCGCTTCTGCCCTAACCGGAGGCGTCCCTCTCCCGTCCACTTGACGGCAGCAGCCGCTCGCCAAGCACGCCGCCCGCCGCGCCGAGCACGAGCGCGGTCCCGAGGGGAATCAGCAGATCAGGCAGCTGCAGTACGAGAAGCGGGCCGAACGAAGACACCGGCGGTGTGTTCGGACGGAAGTACTGATGCAGCTGCGTCGCGATGATGCTGCCGATGAGAAGCGAGAACAGCAGCGCGACGGGTGACGCGATAGCTCCCAGGCGGCCCGCGATGATGCCCGCGCAGAACAGGATCGCCGCGGGCACGCCGAGCAGGATGACGGGCGGTACCGGCAGCGGCTCGGTCAGCGCCCACCAGAACGCGAGGCCGATCGCCGTGGCGATCACCGCCGCGACGAGCCGGGTGCGCATCAGGCGCGCCGAAGCGCGCGGCCACGCAGCCAGCCGCCGATCGCCCCAGCGAACGCGCCGCCGATGGCGTACGGCAACGCCCACAGCGCGAGACGCGCCGCCCAGCCGAGGAGGTCGAGCGCGTTCGCGCCGGCCAGCTCCTGCGGCGTCGCCGTCAGAAATTGGAAGACCGCGGCCGCCACGGCGCCCAGCAGGACCGAGAGACCCCCGGCGAGCGCGGAGCGACGCGCCGCGAACCAGCCCGCGCCGAACGACGCGAACAAGAGGTATGTCATCGCGAGGAATGCGCCGCTGCCGACCCACAGCACGGTCTGAGTGAACACGACGACGTCCGCGACCGCCGCCGCGATCACCGCGAGCCAGAAGCGCAGGGGACTAGCGGACGATCGCGAGCGCGTGATCCGCTCGGTTCAGGGGTTCGGCGCGGCCGTCGTCGCCGAGGATCGCGATGTCTTCGATGCGGACGCCGAACCGGCCCGGGATGTAGATGCCCGGCTCGATCGAGAAAACCATGCCGGGACCCAGTGGCTCGTCGTTACCGCGCACGAGGTACGGATGCTCGTGTCCGTCGAGTCCGATGCCGTGCCCGGTGCGGTGGATGAACCGGTCGCCGTATCCGGCTTCGTCGATCACGCGCCGCGACGCCGCGTCGACCGACGCCGCGGTCGCGCCGCTGCGCGCGGCCGAATACCCCGCCTCCTGCGAACGCCGCACGACGTCGTGGACGTGGCGCACCTCGTCATCGATCTCCTCGCCGACGTGGACGCTGCGCGTGATGTCGGAGCAGTACCACTCGCGCGTGCCGCCGAAGTCGAGCACGACCGTGTCACCGCGCCCGATACGGCGATCGCCCGTCTCGTGATGGGGCGAGGCCCCGTTCGGTCCCGAGGCGACGATCGTGAACGTGACTTCGTCATGACCCTCCTCGCGCAGGAGATCGGCCAGCTCCGCGCCGACGTCGCGCTCGGTGCGCCCGGCGAACTCGCGCTCGAGGATGCGTGGGTACGCGCGATCGGCCGCGGCCGAGACCGCACGAAGGGCTTCGCACTCGTGGGCGTCCTTGCGCATGCGCAGGCCACGCGTGATCACGGATGCGAGCTGGAAGCCGCGACCGCGAAGCGCGGTCTGCAGGCGCAGAACGAACAGCGACCACATCTGATCCGCGACCGCGACGTCGCCCTTCGCGGACACGAGCGCTGCCACCAGCGCGTAGGGATCTTCCGTCTCTGCCCAGGTGCGCTGCGTGAGATCGGGCGCCGCCGCCTTCGCCCGCGGTGACTCCAGCTCCGGGACGACGAGCGTGGAGTCGCCATCGGCGCCGATGACGAGACAGGTGAGGCGCTCACTGGCATGCATGCGGTACCCCGCGAGGTACGCGAGGTCCGAGCTCGGCGAG
>JANMSU010000087.1:0-21735 GCA_031389835.1 Chloroflexota bacterium | reverse complement strand
GCGATAGCGGCTGTCGTCGTCGTCAGACGTGTGCGGCTGGTACCGGTAGCACTTGAGCTCCACCAGGGTCGGACCGGCGCCCGAGCGCGTGTGTTGCACTGCCTGCTTCGTCTTATCAAAGGAGTCGAGCACGTCCATGCCGTCGGCGATGAACCCGCGGATCCCATAGCCCGCGGCCTTGTCCGCGACGTTGGGGACGGCCATCTGCTGCTCGAAGCGCGTCGAGATCGCGAGCAGGTTGTTCTCGATGACGAAGACCACCGGCAGCCTGTGGATGGCCGCAAAGTTGACCGCTTCGTGGAAGTCACCGGGGCTCGTCGAGGCGTCGCCGCCGAACGCGAAGACGATGTTCTCCTCTTTGCGGTTGCGGATCGCGAGCGCAAGGCCGACCGCATGCGGGAATTCGGTGCCGACGCAGACCGACCGCGTCATGATCCGATCCTTTGGGCTCGAGAACTGGTTCAGGAACTGGCGCCCCGCGGAATGGGTGTCCGTTGCCTTCGCGAGGACCATGCGGAACTCCTCAAGCGAGGTCACGCCGAGGACGAACGCGACCCCCATGTCGCGGTAGTACGGGACTGTCCAATCCTTGCCGCGTCGGATATTCCACGCCGCGCCGATCTGCGCGGCCTCGTGGCCATCGGTCCCCGCGCCGAACGGCGTTCGGCCCATGCGGTTCAGCTGAAGGATGCGCTCGCTGACCATCCGGGTCTGGAGCATCCGCCGATACATGCTCTTGACGTCGTCGAGGCTCAGACCGAGCGTGTCGTGACGCGCGCGCGCAGTCACCGTCATGGGCGCGATGGTATCGCGGCGAACACGTGCGACGGGTGGGTCAATGCTGCCCGAGCGCGCGCTGCAGCGAGTCTGCGGTCGCGTTGCCGCCGCTGACCCAGCATGCCACTCGCTTGCCTGAGAGCCGTTCGGTCATGCGACGTGCGGCGGCGATAGGTGCCGCGCCCGCGCCCTCGGCGACGAGATGTCCCTCCACGAGCAGGAGCCGCATCGCGCTGTAGAGCTCGTCGTCGGTAACGAGAACGAAGTCATCGAGCAGCGCGGCGAGCATCGCCTGCGGCAGATCGAACGACGTTCGCGTCGCGAGGCCTTCGGCGAAGGTTGCCGCGCGCTCGGTCGTGCGCGGCCCGTGGGCACGCCATGCCTTGTAGGCGGCCGAGGCGCCCTCGGCCTGAACGCCGATCACCGTGATCTCTGCCTGAAGCGTCTTCGCCACGAGCGCCGCGCCCGATGCGCCACTACCGCCGCCGACCGGAACGATGAGGACGTCGATGTCGGGCCGCTCGGTCAGGACCTCGAGCGCCGCGGTCCCGACACCGGCGATGAGGTAGGGCTCGTTCCCCGAGTGCACGTACCGGGTGCCGTTCGACGCGGCGCGCCTTTCGCATTCCTCGCGCGCGTCGTCGTAATCGTTCCCGTGCTCGACGATGGTCGCGCCGTTCGCGCGCATCGCGGCGAGCTTCAGCGGGTTCGCGTCCTTCGGCACGACGATCGTCACCGGTACGCCGAACACACGACCCGCGTACGCGAGGGACTGGCCGTGATTGCCGGTCGACGCGCCGATGACGCCCGACTTGGCCGTCGGATCGCGCCCGATCAGATTGAGGCCGCCGCGCACCTTGAACGCCGCGGTCGGCAGCAGGTTCTCGCACTTCAGCCACACGTCGAGACCGAGCGCCGCGTTCACCGCGTCGCGGCGGATGAGGGGCGTTGGCTTGAGATACGCGGTCAGGAAGTCGCGCGCCGCGAGGACGTCGTCGAACGACGGATCGCCCGTCCACGCGGACTGCCGCTCGGTTATGTGGCTTCGCGAGTGCGCCAAAGGGCCGCCGCGAGAGCGAGCATCCACAGTCCGAGCGTGAGGCGAAGTGGCAGCGCGAGGATCGTCATATCGGCTCCGATGGGGCCGAACAGGATTACCAGCGCGAATTGGCCAACGGCAAGACCGAGCGTGACGGCACCCAGCCAGCGGCTGACAACGTCCGTCTCCCACCACAGCTTGCCGAGAGTCCACCACCACATCGCGCGGATGAAGAGCGCGGCGAGCGTGAGCTCCGGGGCCGCGGTCAACCCGATACCCAGCGCGACCACGACCGTGCCGGTGATCGTGCCGAGCACCGCACCGCTGTCGCGCAGTCTGGCGTGACGCACGTGCAATACCGCGATGACCGGGAGCATCAGACCGTACGCAACGGCCGTGAGGAAGAAATACCAGTCGGGATAGAGGCCTGGGCCGATGGCGGTGCGGGCGATGTGGATGATGCCCGCGAGCGCGGCCCAGACCGCGGCCTTCCAGAGAGCCTCGCGCTCATGAGCCTCTGCCTCGGCGTGCTCAGCCTGTCCACCGCCTACCGCTTGCGGCGCCACGTCCTGCGTTTCTATTGTTTGCGCTTCCCGTTCTCGTCGTATTCGTAGAAGCCCTTGCCCGTCTTCACACCCAGATGGCCGGCGAGGACCATCCGCTTCAGGAGCGGCGGCGGTGCCCAGGCTGGATCGCGGAACTCATCGAAGAACGTGTTCGCCACATGCAGGTTGATGTCGAGCCCGGTGTAGTCGATGAGCTCGAACGGCCCCATTGGGTGGCGCAGGCCGAGCTTCACCGCCTTGTCGATGTCCTCGGGAGTGGCGACGCCCTGCTCCAGCGCGCGGATCGCCTCGAGCATGATCGGGATCATCAGGCGGTTGACGATGAACCCGGGCGTGTCCTTGCAGACGACCGGCGTGTGACCGAGACGCGTCACGAACGCCCGGAGCGCCTCGATCGTCGCGTCGCTCGTGGTGATCGCCTTCACGACCTCGACCAGCTGCATCACGACGGGCGGATTGAAGAAGTGCAGGCCGGCGAAACGGTCCGGCCGCTTCGTCGCCGCGGCGATCTCGATGATCGTGAGGCTCGAGGTGTTCGACGCGAAGAGCGTGGTCGGCGGACATACGCGGTCGAGCTCGTCGAAGACCTCTCTCTTTGCCTCCATGACCTCGATCACGGCTTCGATGACGAGATCGCGGTCGTTAAGGTCAGCGAGCGCGGTGGTACCGCGGATCCGGGCGCGCGTCTTCTTGGCGTCATCCTCGGTGAGCTTGCCGGCCTTCACCACGCGGGCGAGCGAAGAGTCGATCCGCGAGAAGCCCTTATCGATGAACTTCTGATCGACGTCGCGCGCCAGCACGTCCAGGCCCGCGGCGGCACACACCTGAGCGATCCCCGAGCCCATTTGACCGAAACCGACGACTCCAACGCGCTCGATGGTCATGGCGTGCGTCCCTCCTGTTGGCGGCTCGAGTGGGCGCCGACAGCATACCGAGATGCTCGATACCATCGAATCGGATGACTCCCTTCCGTGGACCCGGGGCTGTCGACGTTTCCCTCACCGTCAACGGGCACGGAGCGACCGCGCACCTCCCGCCGCAGCGCTCGCTGCTCGAGATGCTGCGCGGACCGCTGGGTCTTGTGGGCACGAAGCTCGTGTGCAACGCGGGCGACTGCGGCGCGTGCACGGTCCTCGTCGACGATCGTCCGGTGTATTCGTGTATCACGCTCGCGGTCGCATGTGAAGGAAAGCGCGTCGAAACGATCGAGGGGATCTCGAAGGGCGGCACGCTCCATCCGGTCCAGGAGGCGTTCATCGATCACGACGCGTACCAGTGCGGGTTCTGCACGCCCGGACAGGTGATGTCGGTCGTCGCCCTGCTGCGATCGAACGGCAAGCCCACCGAGGACGAGATGCGGCGCGCGGTCACGGGCAATCTCTGTCGCTGCGGCGCCTACGTGAACATCGTGAAGGCCGGTATGTCGGCCGCCAAACGGAGCAAGTAGTGGCCGGTGTACGTGTCGTCAAGAGTCGCGACGAGTTCGAGGGAGAGATCTACGAGTCGCTCTCGATCATCCAGGGGACCGATCTCCCGGCGCACGCCGCGAGCGCCGAGTTCGACGAGATCGGCAAGTCGCGAAAGCGCGTTGACGGTGTGCAGCGCGTCACCGGGAAAGCGACGTACACGCACGACATCGTGCTGCCGGGAATGCTGCACGCGCGCGTCCTGCGCAGTCCGTACCCGCGCGCGAAGGTGCGCAAGATCGACACGAAGAAGGCCGAGGCGTTAGCTGGCGTCCGTGGGATCCTCCATCGCTTCAACGCGCCCAAGGCCGCGTTCCGTGGTGAGGAGACGATCTTCCGCGAGGAGGTCCGCTTCATCGGCGACGAGGTCGCCGCCGTCGCCGCCGACGACGCCGACACCGCCGTGCGCGCCCTCGGTCTGATCGAGGTCGACTACGAGCTGCTGCCACATGTCACCGATCTCGATGAGGCCATCGCCGAAGGCGCGCCGAAGCTCGAGGACGGGGGGAACGTTTTCGAAGCGGGCTCGCTGAAGCGTGGCGACTCGCGATCGGCATTCAAGAACGCCGACGCGGTCGTCGAGGGCACCTACCGAACCTCGACCCAGATGCACAACTCGCTCGAGTCGCATGGCGCCGTCGCCGCGTGGGACGGGGAGATCCTGACCGTGTGGGAGTCGACGCAGCACGTCTTCGGCGTGCGTGAGGGCCTCCGCGCCGCGCTGCTGCTTCCGCTCTCGCGGATCCGTGTGATCTGCGATTACATGGGCGGCGGCTTCGGCTCGAAAGGCGGCGTGGGGAAGTATTCGATCATCGCGTCGCTATTCGCGAAACAGCTGGGCCGGCCAGTGCGTTGCGTGCTCACGCGTCACGAGGAGAACCTCGCCGCGGGCAACCGCTCAGCGACGCTCCAAAAGGTGAAGCTCGCGGGCAAGGACGGCCGGATCACCGCCGTCGAGCACATCTCGTGGTCCAACGCGGGGCAGGGGAAGTGGGTGGCGAATCCCACCGGACCGACCAACACGTTGTACGACTTCGCGAACCTCACCACGAAGTCGTACCGCGTCGTCACCAACGCCGGCTCGCTGGCGGCGTTCCGCGCCCCCGGATACGTCGAGGGCACCTTCGCGCTCGAGGGCGCGATAGATGAGCTGGCCCAGCGCCTCGGCGTCGACCCGCTCACACTTCGCCGCCGCCACGCCGCGTCGCAGAAGGACCCGCGCACGACGAAGACGTATTCGCTGAAGCGCCTCCTCGAGTGCTACACGATCGGCGCGCGCGAGATCGGCTGGAGCAAGCGGCGGGCGGGCGGCACGCGCGGCTCGGCGCCGCATCGCAGGCGCGGCGTCGGCATGGCAACTCAGATCTGGGGCGGCGGCGGCGGACCGCCCGCATACGCGACGGTCCACTTCAACGCCGACGGCACGGTGATCCTGCGCGCGGGGACGCAAGACATCGGCACCGGGACGCGCACGGTCCTCGCGCAGATCTGCTCCGAGGAGCTCGGTATAGAGCTCGACCGCATCTCGGTCCGCATCGGCGACACCGAGGGACCGTACGGTCCGATCTCCGCCGGCTCGCTCACGCTCGCGTCGGTCGGGCCCGCCGTGCGCCTCGCCGCGCGCGACGCGCGCGAGCAATTCCTCGGCGCCGCCGCCGGCGTGCTCGAGGTCCGCAAGAACGAGCTCAGTCTCGTCAAGGGACACATCGTGAGCAAGGGCGCGCGCACTCCGATCTCCGAAGTGAGCAAGAAGCTCGAGAACAACACGGTCATCGGCAAAGGCTCGCGCTGGCCGAATCCCGACAAGCTGTCGATCAAGACGTTCGGCGCTCACTTCGCTCAGGTCGAGGTCGACATGCTCACGGGTGAGATCGTTGTCGAGAAGGTGGTCGCCGTGCACGACATCGGCCGCGTCGTGAATCCGATGACCGCGGCGAACCAAGTAGAAGGCGGCGTGATCCAAGCCCTTGGCTTCGCCCTGACCGAGGAGCGCGTCGTCGACCGTGCGCTCGGACGAGTCATGAATGCCGACCTCGAGTGGTACAAGATCCCGACCGTGATGGACGTCCCCGAGATCGTCGTGAAGTTCACGGACCGACCCGACCGCCGTGCGAATAACCTCGGTGCGAAAGGGCTCGGCGAGCCGCCGATCATCCCGACCGCGGCCGCTGTCGCGAACGCGGTCGCGAACGCGACCGGGGTATTCCTGCGTCACGTTCCGATGACGCCGGCGCGCGTGCTCGAGGCGCTGGCGGTCGTCCGGTGAGCCTGTTCTCGTACGCCAAGCCGCGCGCGCTCGCTGAGGCGCTCCGTCTTCTGAAGAACGGCACCGTCGCGATCGCGGGCGGCACCGATCTGATCGGTCTCATCCGCAGCGGTCTCACCACGCCGAACGCCCTGGTCGATCTCACCGGCATCGAGGGCCTTCGCGGCTGGACGCGCGAGAAGGGCAAGGGCCTGCGGATCGGCGCGCTCACGCCGCTATCAGATCTCGAGACCTCGCCGCAGCTGCGAAAGCTCGCGCCGATCATCGTCGAGTCGCTGCGCGACGCGGCGACACCACAGCTCCGCAACATGGGCACCGTCGGCGGCAACCTGCTGCAGCGCAATCGCTGCTGGTACTTCCGCGATGAGGCCGTGCCGTGCTGGCTCAAGGGTGGCACGCGTTGCTTCGCCGCCGAGGGCGAGAACCGCTATCACGCGATCCTCGGCGCGGCGGAATGCGTGATGGTCTCGCCGTCCGATCTCGCGCCGGCTCTCATCGCTTACGACTCCGAGATCGAGCTGGCCTCGAGCCTGGGACGCCGCGCCGTGCCGCTGCGGTCGTTCTTCGTGACGCCGAGCGGTCGGCAGCGGAAGGAGCACGCGATCCGGAAGGGCGAGCTCATCACGTCGGTGAAGATCAAAGACTCCGCGCTCGCGCGCCGCGGCACATTCCTCAAGGCGATGGACCGCAAAGCCTGGAGCTTCGCGCTCGTGTCCGTGGCGGCCGCGGCGCGGATCAAGGACGGAAAGGCGCACGACGTTCGCGTCGTCCTTGGCGGTGTCGCGCCGACCCCGTGGTGGGTGCCCGCCGCTCACAAGCAGCTCGAGGGCAGCGCGCTCGATGACAACGCGTGCCTGGCCGCGGCCGACACGATCCTCGCTAGCGCGGAGCCGCTCCGTGACAACGGCTACAAGGTCACGCTTGCCCGCGAGCTGATCCGGCGCGCTCTTCGCTCGCTCGTCGCGTGACCAGCATCGCAGAGGACGCGCTCACCCACGCGATCGAGTCGAGCCTTCAGGTCTACCCGCCGGTGTCGGGTCTCTCGGAGGATCTCGGGATAAAAGGAGTGCGTGGCCGCGTCACCGACCTGTCGCACCCGCTCGCCAACCTCGTCGGCATGGCAAACATCGCACGCGACGACGTGGAGGCGACCCTGAAGATGGTCCGCAACCGGTACTCGCGTGGGCGCAAGGGCTACGGCTGGGTGACCGGTCCGCTCACCCGGCCGTCCGATCTCGGCGGGCGGCTCGTCGCGAGCGGCCTCAAGAAAGCGGACGAGATGGCGGGCATGGCGCTCACCGATCTCTCCGTGCCGATCTCCGTCGATCCAAGGATCGAGGTCCGCGAGGCGACGCTGCATGAGGCGCAGGCGGCGAGCGAGATGATGGCGCGCGCGTACGACATGCCCGAGGAGGTCGCGCGCTTCTTCAACGTCCTGCTTGCGATGAGCGACGGCAAGGTCAAGAACCGCGGGTACTTCGCCTATGTGGACGGCGGCACCGAGCCGGTCGGCTGGAGCTACCTCGTGTACCTCCCGGATTCACCGATCGTCCTGCTTGGCGGAGCGGCGACACTGCCCGAGCACCGCGGCCGCGGGATCTACAGCGCGCTCGTCGCGAAACGGCTGGCCGACGCGCGGGCCGACGGGCGGACCGCCGCGGTCATCCAGGCGGTGCGTTCGACCTCGGCGCCGATCGCAGCGAAGCTCGGCTTCCGCGAGATCTGCGGTCTCGAGTTCTATGCCTGGGAGGGCGCCCCGCACCAAGACATCCCGATGTTGCAGCTCGCGGACTAGCGGCATGCCCGCGATCCGGCGCACGCCGCTGACGGAGTTCTTTCTGGCGATTGCATCTTTCCGTCTTCCGCGCGACTGGCGGGCGGATCGGAGCGCGTGTTGGTCCGCTGCCGGTGTTGCTTCTCAGGGTGCGCGGTCGCAAGAGTGGCGTCGCGCGCGATGTCCTGCTCAACCACATGCGCGACGGCGGCCGGTACGTCGTCTTCGCGTCGCACGCCGGCGAGGAGCGCGAGCCGCCGTGGTGGCTGAACCTTCGCGATGCCGGCGGGGGTGAGGTCATGGTCGCGGGCGAGCGCTTCCGGATCCGGGCTCGCGAGGCGCAGGACGCGGAGCGCGAGCGTCTCTGGTCACAAGCGAAGAAAAGCGACGATGCATTCGCGGACTACGAGAAACGGACCACGCGCCGCATCGCGGTCGTCGTGCTGGAGCGGCTCTAGGACTCTCGCCGCGAGAGGCGCCACGCAAGCAGGCCGTATGCGACGACTGCCCATGCCGCAATCACCGCGTAGGAGATCCACAGGTCGGCGAAGAGCCCCTTGCCCGCGAGTCCGTTGGTCATGATCCGCATCCCCTGGAACGTGGGGAACGCGCGCAACACCAGGTCGAGTGCCGGGGGCATCGGTAGCCCCGCGACGAACGGCGGTGCGATGATCGGGATCAGCAGGACGCTCGACCACGTGTAGACCTGATTCGCCGTCTTGAACACGCCGCCGAGGAGCAGACCCGCACCGATGAGCGCGACCGCAAGAAGACCGGTGCCGGCGACAAAGGTCGGCATGTCCACTGGCTGCAGGCGTGTGAGGGCGAGCATCAAGGCGACGGAGATCGCGCTGTACGCGATGCCGACGAGGGCCTTCGCGACGATGACCTCGCGGTAATTCGCGACGAGCAGGAGCGCATCCAGCGTCTTCTTCTCGGCCTCTTCAGTAAGGATGATCGGAACGGCGAGCACCGCGATCATCCCGAGCATCATCACGATCGTCGCGAGCACGAAGTAGCGCCTCGCGCCGAGCTCGCCCATGACGCCCTGATCCGCCGAGCCAGCCCGCACGCGCTCGACCTGAACGGTCGCGACCGGCGGCTGGCCCGCGAGCCCCCGCAGTCCAGCTTCGAGCGAGGCCGAAACGAATTGCGCTGCGGCTCCTCCCTCCGTCGGCTGGATGAGCGTGATCGTCGGCCGCCGCCCCTGCCGGACCGCCTCGTCGACGTCGGACGGCAGCACGAACGCCACGTCCACGTCCTGGTTCGCGACGAGTGCGCGCGCCGCAGTGTCGGTGTCGACGCGCTGGAGCTTCAGATCGACCGTCTGCCCGGCGCGCTCCTCGAGCGTCCGCACCAGCGCCGAAGTCTCCGGACCCACGTACGCGACCTTCGCTTCGAACAGACGCTCTTCGGGGAAGATCGAGTTGTAAACGATCGCGAGGAGCAGCGGCGTTAGCAGCGAGACCAGGATGCGCGAGTCGCGCATCGCGTCGACCACGTCCTTGCGGAAGATCGAGAACGCGATCGGGATGCGCATCTACAGCGGTCTGCCCGCAAGGGCCACGAAGACGTCCTCGAGCGTCCCCTCCTGCGAATGCAGGGTCAGCACCTGGTCGGCGCGCATCCATTCCGCGAGCTTCGCGGCGTCCTGCGGATCATCGAGTCGCACCGTCTGCTCCGTCCTGTCGCGCAGCAGGACGGTCGCGGTGCGCTGGCCGTACCGGAGCTTCAGCTCGCGTGGCGTGTCGAGCGCGACGATCTTGCCCTGGCTGAGAAAGGCGACGCGCGTGCAGAGCTCGTCCGCCTCCTCCATGTAGTGCGTGGTCAGGAAGATCGTCGTCCCGCCGCGCGCAAGCTGCGCGACGAGCCCGCGGACCTCGCGCGCCGACGTCGGATCGAGCCCGCGCGTTGGCTCGTCCATGAACAGGACGCGAGGCGCGTTGATGAGCGACCGCGCGATCATCAGTCGCTGCTTCATGCCGCTCGAGTAGGCCTTCGCTTTGCGTTTCGCGGCGTCGCGCAGACCGACCAGATCCAGAAGCTCGTCCGCGCGCGAGGCCTTGACGCCGTAGAGGGTCGCGAAGAAGCGGAGGTTCTCGATCCCGGCGAAGCGGTCGTAGAGGTTGGGATCCTCGGGGACCGCATTGATGAGCGGCTTCACCCGGTCGCGATCAGTGACGGCGTCGAATCCCGCGACCATCGCGCGTCCCGCGGTCGGACGCGCGCGCCCCGTGAGCATGCGGATCGTCGTCGTCTTGCCCGCGCCGTTGTGGCCGAGCAGGCCAAAGACCTCGCCCTCGGCGACGTTGAACGTGATCCCATCGACGGCGCGAACAGCGCCGTAGTGCTTCTGGAGGTCGGCGACCTCGACCATCGCCTGAGCGCTCACGCGCGGTCAGGCTAAAGCAACGCCGTCGCTACTCGATCGTGGCGGCGTGCACCGACGTCACATACGGCAGGTAGCGAGCGGCGGCCTCCCAGCTCTTTCCCTCGTCGCGGCTGACCCACACGTCGCCGTTCGCCGTGCCGAAGTAAACGCCGAGCGGGTCGAGCACGTCCGTGTCCATCCCCTCGCGCACCGACTCGAGCCGCGCGCCTGGCGGTAGACCTTTGTCGTTCCGCTTCCATGTCGCGCCGCGATCGTTCGTCTCGTAGACCGCGATCCCTGGGTCGACCGCCGTCCGCTCCGTGTCGTGCAGCGGGATCGCATAGGCGGTCGCGCGGTCGCGCGGATGCATCGCCGCGGCGAACCCGAAATTCGTCGGGAGCCCCTCGGTCCGATTGGTCCACGTCGTCTGGCCCGGCTCGCGCCAGAACACGTCGATGTGGACGCGCATGAAGCGCACGCCACTCACCTTGGGGTGGGCGAGGAGCTTGTGGATGCAGCCGAAGACGTCGGGCCGGTCCTCTTTGCCGCCGACCTGGGCGTTGTCCTGGACCCAGCTCGCGCCGCCGTCCGTCGAGGTGTAGACGCCACCAACGCTGATGCCGACCTGCATCTTCTTCGGGTCGTCCGCGTCGATTGCGATCGAGTGCAGACCCATGCCGCCGAAGCCGGGGACCCACTTCGCGCGCGAAGGCTGATCGTCGAGAGCCTTGTTGAGCTGCCAGGTCTCGCCGCGGTCCTCGCTCTTCCACAGCGCCGCCGGCTCAGTGCCCGCCCACAGAACGTTGGGCGTCTTCACATGACCGGGCTCGATATGCCATGTCTGCGAGAACGTGCGATCCGAGCCCTCGGGGAACGCGGGATTCTTGGACTTCTCCCAGGTCTTTCCCATGTCGCGGCTGTAGTCGATGCGCGACCCGCCCCAGGTCATGTTGATCGCGGCGTACATCGAGCCGTCACGCGGGTCGTACGTCGCGTGGTGGATCGGCGCGGGCGCCGAGTACGGGCCGTCCTGCGTCCACTTCTTCCGGTCCGCGTCGCTGCGCAGCGTGTACAGACCCTTCTTCGTTCCGACCAGGAGCACAACTTGCTTCGCCACCGCGTCCCCTCCCCTATCTATCCGCCCGACAGGGCGGGAATGACATGCACGATGTCGCCGTCACTGAGCCGAGTGTCCTCGCCGCCGAGGAAGCGCGCGTCCTCCTCGTTCACGAAGAGGCTGAGGTGCCGGCGGAGCCGGCCATGCTCGTCGCGCATCCGCTCCGCGAGGGATGGATGCGCGCGGACGAGCGCCTCGAGCGCCTCTCGCAGCGTCGTGGCCTCGAGCGTTACGTCGCGCACACCGCCCGCGAAACCGCGATAGGCGCCGTGTAGGAGGACCTTCACATGAGCACGACGAGGGGCCTCGGTCATTTTCGACAGGCTAACTTGAGCGACTCGCCAGGCGTCGCTCGAGGAGCGCTCGCTCGCCGGGATTGTCGGTGAGCTCGAGCGCGCGCTCGTCCGCTGCGCGGGCGTCGTCTGGCCGATCGAGCGCGCGTAGCAGCTCGCCGCGCGTCGCGTGGAACAGGTGGTACTGCTCGAGCTCGCCCGCGAGATCGTCGACCTCCGCGAGCGCGGCGGCGGGTCCGTCGACGTGCCAGACCGCAATGGCGCGGTTGAGCCGCACGACCGGCGTGTCTGAAAAGCCCAGCAGCACGTCGTACGAGCGAACGATCTCGTTCCAGCGCGTCGTCTCCCAGCTCTTCGCATCGGCGTGCGCGCCGGCGATGATGGCCTGCAGCTGGTACGGACCGGGCCGACGCATGCGAACGTAGCGTCCGACGAGGCTGAAGGTCGCCTCGATCTTCGCGCGGTCCCACTTCGAGCGGTCTTGATCTCGCAGCAGCACGATGTCGCCGCTGCTGTCGAACCGCGCGTCCGCGCGCGCGAGGTTGAAGCGCATGAGCGCCAGCAGGCCGAGCACCTCCGGCTCGTCGGGCATCAGCTGCGCGAGAAGACCGGTCAGCCACTCGGCCTCGGTCGCGAGGTCGCGGTCGGCGACGCCGCGCGAGCCCGTCGCGAGGTAGCCCTCGTTGAACATCAGATAGAGGACGGCGAGGACCTCACCCAGCCGATCCGGAAGCTCGTGCGCCTCCGGGACGCGGAACGGGATCTTCGCGTCGACGATCTTCCGCTTCGCGCGCACGAGACGCTGCGCGACCGTCGCCTCGGCCTGCAGGAACGCGCGCGCGATCTCCGCGGTCGTGAGCCCCGCGACGGACCGCAGCGTGAGCGCCAGCTGCGCCTCGCGAGCGAGCGCGGGATGACAGCAGGTGAAGATGAGCTCAAGGCGCTCGTCGGGGAGCGAGCCCGCCTGTGTCATCGGTGTCTCCTCCAGCTGCGCGACTTTTTCGCGGTAGCGCGTCTCTCGTCGCAGCCGGTCGATGCCTTTTCGGTGTGCTGTCGTCATGAGCCAGGCGCCAGGGCTCTCTGGAATGCCGGTGCGGGGCCAGTGCTCGAGGGCCGCGACCAGCGCGTCCTGCACGCATTCCTCGGCGAGGTCGAAATCGCCAAGGCGCTTCACGAGCGCCGCGGTGAGCCGGCCCGCCTCCTCGTGGAAGACGGCGGCAACCGCGTCGCTCGTGACCGTGATCAGGCTGCGTGGTCCACGATCGGGCGCACTTCGACGTCGCCGCCGGGCCAGCTCTTGGCGAGCGCGATCGCCATGTCGAGATCCTCGACCTCGATCAGCGCGAAGCCGCCAACGGACTCCTTTGATTCGACGAACGGTCCGTCGGTGACCGTCATCGAGCCGTTCACGCGCCGCACCGTCGTCGCGGTGCGCTGAGGCTTCAGCTCCTCGCCGCCTTTGACGACGCCCGACTTCACGAGCTCATCCCACCAGGACATGATCCGGCCGTAGCTCTTCTCGAGCTCGGCTTTTGGCTGCGACTCCCACTCCTGGTCATCGCCAACGAACATCAGCATGTATTTCGGCATGTCGTTCCTCCTCACCGTGGCCGTTGTTCGACGATCTCGCGGATCTCGATGGCGTGGCCTGGCCAGGTCTTCGCGAGCGCGATGGCCGCGTCACGATCCGGGACGTCGATGATCGAGAAGCCGCCGACGGACTCCTTCGACTCGATGAAGGGTCCGTCGACGACGCTGACCTTGCCGGTCCGCTTGCGGATCGTGGTCGCGGTGCGCGTCGGCTGCAGCTCGGCGCCGCCGTCGCTGATCTTCGACCCGTTGGTCTCGAACCACTTGAAGATGTCTGCGTAGGTCTTCTGTTGCTCCGGCGTGGGGTCGCCCTGGTAGTCCACACCGTCGTCTATGAACAGGAATGCGTACTTGGACATCGCTTCGTCCTCCCTTTGGCCGTTGTACCTGTACGACGAACGGCCCCGCCCGGGATAGACATTAGCGACGGCCGCGGTTGCGGCGGTGCTAACTCCGCGACAGATGCGCTGGGGGCCAGCCGCCGGGAGGCACCGCGCCGCGCTCCAGCTGGAGCAGCCTGCGCTTCGCGTCGAGACCGCCCGCGTAGCCACCGAGCGTCCCGTCGCTGGCGACCACGCGGTGGCAGGGAACGACGATCGGGATCGGGTTGTCGCCGATCGCGCCGGCCGCCGCTCGGTAGGCGCGGTCGTTGCCGGCCTGATGCGCCACCTTCGCGTAGGTGATCAGCTCGCCGTACGGCACGCGCGCCGTCACCGCCAGGACTTTGCGCTGGAACGCGGTCAGCGGCGACAGGTCCACGGTCACGTCGAACTCGCGGCGCTTCCCGCTCCAGTACTGGTCGAGCTCGCGCGCGACCGCATCGACTCGCCGCGCGTCGGGTAGGACGCCGGGCCCGTAGGCCCGGACGATTCTCCGCAGCTCGAGCGGCGACGGCTCGGGGCCGTAGTGGATGTTCAGGAGTCCCCGCGGCCCGACGGCCACCCAGAGCGGTCCAAGGGGCGAATCGACAATGCGGTAGCCCACGGTCTCGAGCCCCTCGCGCCGCGCGCGGGCGATCAATCGTTCGCGCGCGTCCGCGACGATCGGACCAAGCTCACTCATCTCATCGCCTCCCGTACCTTCTTCATCGCTTCAGCTACGCGCGACCTCGCCGCGTCCTCACTGCACTCGAGCGCCTGCGAAACCTCCGCGTACGACAGTCCCTGCACCTTGCGCAACACGAACGCCGCGCGCTGACCGGTCGGCAGCGTCTTCACCGCCATCGCGAGATCCGCGATGGACACGCCGTCCCGGTCCGGTGCCGCGAGCGGAAGATCACCGAGACGCACGAATCGCTTCGCGTGCCGGCCGCGATCGATCGCCCTGTTCGTCGCGATCCTGTACAGCCACGCGCGCTCGTTACCGCGCCGCGGCGGTGGCCACGAGCGAAAGGCTGCGAGGAACGTGTCTTGATAGACGTCGTCCGCGTCGTCACGATCTCCGGTGAGCCGCAGGGCGTACGCGTAGATCTCGCGTTCGTGCTGCTCGAGCAGCTCGCCGAATGTCGTTGGGGTTGTCATTCGCTCTGTATAGAACGTTGACCCGCTCCCCCGCGTGAGATGACGTATGGTGGCGAGATGAGGAAGATGGGCTCAGCGGTCCTCGTGTCCGCGTTCGTGATCGCCGCGTCATGCGGCGGCGGGACCACTCCCACGGGCACCACGGGCGGCGCGAGCGCGCCGAGTGCGGCGGCGACCACGACGACGGGCGTCACGGCCAGCGGCGCGCCAACGTCGGGCAGCCCTTCGTTCGGCCAGATCCTCGGCAGCGCCAAGGCGAGCGAATACAAAGTGACGTACGCGTTGACGGCGACAGGCGGGGCCGCGGGTTTCACCGGCGAACAGTCGTGGTACTCGAAGCCCCCGAAGTCGCGGTTCGACTTCAGCAGCAGCGCGTCGGGGCAGACCGCGACCGTTTCGCTCTTCACGCTGCCGGACGGCGTCTTCATGTGCTTCGGCGGCACCGGCCAGACCGCGCAGTGCATCGGGATGACCGGCGTGGACACGGCGCTGCAGCAGAATCCCGCGGCGCTCTTCCAGGAGTCGATGACCGAGCACCCGGAACAGTGGAACGGCGTGCTGGTCGAGACGCGGCAAATCGCGGGGCAGCAGGCGCACTGCTACGACGTGAAGCCCGTTTCGGCCACGACTGCCGTCGGTCTCACGGACGGCCGCTACTGCTACAGCGCGCAGGGCATCCCACTGCTGCAGCGCTTCGCGGTCCAGGGCGGGACGTGGTCGATGGAAGCGACGAAGCTTGCGACGACGGTCCCCGACGCCGACTTCGAGCTTCCCTCGAAGCCCACGATCCTCGGCAAGCCCTGAACAACACGCGCGTCTAACCTTCGCGCGTGCGCTGGGACTGCACACCCATTTACTACCCTGACGCGTTCTTCCGTCTGATCGAAGAGGCCGGCGCGCACAGAACGATCTGAACAACGTCGCCTAGCACACGTCAGGACTTGGAGCGCCGACTAGGCTGGCCGGCGTGACGAAGCGATGCGGCTTCTGTTCATTCCGTACCGATGACGACGCCGCGTTCGCCGTCCACGTCGCCTCGGTCCACGGGTTTGACCCCCGTCCTCGTTCCGCGGCGGCAGGCCCGGCGATCTTGCCCGTCGCGTCCGGGACCGTCGTCTATTGCTACTCCTGTGGCTCGGCCAACCCGTCAGGGGCGCCGACATGCGCACAGTGCCGCGCCCTCCTCACCCTCACAGAAAACGCCCACGTCTTCGGCCGGTCATATGTCCTGAACCATCTGGCCGAACTGGTCGCGGCCGGCGCGCTTGACGAAGCTAGCGCCGCGCGGGTGCGTGGCGCGATCCTCGGGAACGCGAGAGCGCGACCCACTCCGGTGGCCGCGCCCGCCGCGGCACCGACGCCGGGCGAGACAGAGACCGTCGGCGGCCCGAGCGCGAGGCCCGAAACCGACGCGGAGCCGCTACCGATCGAGCCGGCGCCCGTCGAGCCATCCGGGCCAGGGATCTTCTCCCCCGAGCGCGCGCCGAATCTCTTGCTGTACGTAGGGGCGTTCCTGATCGTCGTCTCAGCGCTTATTTTTGTGAACGTCTCGGGCGAACAGATCTCTGACAGCGCGAAGCTCGCGCTGATGCTCGTCGGTACCGTCGGGTTCGTCGCCGCCGGTCTGGTGTGCCACCGAGTGCCGCGCGTGCTCGAAGCCGGGCGCACGTTCCTGTTGATCGGTGCGCTCCTCACTCCGCTCGACTTCGTGGCCTATTACGTCCTGATCGTCCACGCGTCGCCGCTGACGACGCCCGAGATGTGGATCCTCGGTTCGCTGGTTTCGGCAGTGCTCTATGCGGCGCTGGCGCTCACTTCGTTCGGCCGGGCATACGCGTACCTGTTCTTCGCGGCCACACTCAGCATGCTCGCGGCGGTCGACGTTCGCCTCGACGCTCGTGACGGCTGGGCGCTCGTGCCGTTCGTTCTGTTCGCGATCGCTCTTGAGCTGGCCGATCACGTTGGCCCCGAACGCCTGGGCACGCTCAGCGGGCCGCTCTCCCGTCCGTCGCGTGTACTTGCTGCGGCCGCGTTCGTCGGCGGTGTCGCGGCGTCGGTCGGTCCAGCCCCGAGTCGCTGGGCTTTGAGCGCGATCGTCGCGGTGGGAACGCTGTATTACGCGATCCGGAGCGCCACCGCCGCTGTTGAGTGGGAGCGCTGGGCGGTCGTCGTCGGGCCGGCTGCGCTCGCGGCCGCGGTGGTCTACGACATTCGCGGCGCCGCCCAGACCTACGGCTTCGTGTCCGCGGTGGTCGCGATTTCGTACGGCGTCGCGAGTGACATCGCCGGCCTTGGCACGCCGATACGCGTGCCTGCCTGGATCACGAGCCGCGCTCGCGTCGTGACGTGGGGAGCGGTCGCCGGCGCGCTGCTGCCAGCAGCGCCGTACTGGCGTGCCCCGTCTGTCGGCGCTTTCGTGAACCTCGCGATGGCCGGTTTGCTTGGAGCGGCCGCTGCGCTGCGAGCCCGAGCGCACGCTCGAGCAGGCGCAACAAGCACAGTGGACCTGAGTCCCTATGTGCTCGTCGGCGCGGTCGCCCTGCATATGGGCGTGCTTTTCGCCGCCTTGTCCCTCGGCATCATTAGAGGAGGCGCGAGCGAATTCACGGGTCTGGTGCCTCGCGAGATGGCCATCCTGTTCGCGCCGGTCGCCGCGTCTCTCGCCGTCTTGACCGGCCTCGCGCGCGCACGCGCGGGCGCGTTGGAAGCGAGCCTGGCGCTGGCCGCGCTGATAAGCGCAGCCGCGGTCGTCGCCATTTCATACGTCGATCCACAGCTCGAGACTGTGCTCGCGACGATCGCGGCTGCTGGTGTCGTGGCCGGCGCCCTCGTATCGCGACGGCCCCAGGGCCTCTGGATCGCGGCGGCATTCGGCGCCGCAGCCGTCGTGGGTCTTGATCGCTGGATCGTTCCTCCCGTGGAATGGCGCCCGCTCGCGCTCGCGACGATCTCGCTGGTTCTTTTCGTTCCCGCGTATCTGCGGCTACGCAACGATGACTTCGGTCGCGTTTCGCGCGAAATCGCTCTGGTCGCCGTCGCGCTCTCGGTCGTGGTGGGTCTGAGCGAGGCCGCACTGCATTCCAGCCGCATGACCGAGGTCGCGAATTGGCTCGCGACGATCCCCGCGTTCCTTGTTTTCGGTTCGCTCGGTGTGGCGGAGAGCCTGCACCGCCGTTCCGAACGCGGCGTGCTCCTGGCCACGACGTGTTTCCTCGCCGCGGTGCTGATGATCGTGGCGCGCTTTCGGCCGGACCCGCTCGAGGCGTATTCCTGGCCGGTCGCGATATACCTCGCGGCCGTGGCCTCGGGCATAGCCCTCTTCGGAAGCGATCGTCTTCGCGCCTCGCTGCTCGTACCCGCGCAGGTCGCCAGCGCCGTCGTCCTACTGGGATCGAGCCTGGCTGTGATGCCGGCGCGTGGCGATGTCACACGCGCCGCGCTCGTGATGGGTGAGGCGCTGGTGATCATCCGCTACGCCGCGGGCCGCGCGTCGATCCCTCTTGCGACGACGGCGCTCGCGTTCCTGGCTCTCATGCTCTATCGCTCGAGCGTCACCCCGCTGGTGCTCGAGACCGTTTCCATGGTGTTCGGGGTGCTGATGATTGCGGTCGCTCTCGCCGTGCCCCGCTGGGTTTCGTGGCGTCTCTCGACGGCCTGGCTTGAGGCGACCGAGCTCGCAGGCGCGTTGATGGTCCTCGTGCCTCCGCTCATTCGCGCGAGCGTCGGTGCACCTGACGCGCTCGAGCACGGCGTCACGGTGCTCGCCGCCGGCTGGGTCATCGCGCTCGTTGGCGTGTGGAGTGGCCGCCGCGCACTCCTTTCCGCGGCACTGAGCGCTCTCGCGCTGGTGGGTGTGCTGGCGTTGCGTGACGCGGTGCGGACGGAGCTCTACGTCGGTGCCGCTGGCGGTGCGCTGCTCGCGCTCGCATTCGCGATCCCGCGTGTGCTCCCGCGACGTCTCCCGATCCAGTTCGAGTGGCTGACCGAGGCCGTCGCGGTGGGTCTCATCCTGTCGGGTCCGCTGCTGCGTACATTCCGCGACGGCGGCGACGCTCCGGCGCGCGCGCTTGTCGCAAGCCTCGCGCTCGTAACGCTCGGTGTGTTCGCGACGCGGCCGTCGCTCACCGTGGCGGCGCTCGCGACGATAGGCATCGAAGCCGCGTGGATCATCGCTGACCCGTTCGCGCGCCAGGTCCACGGCATCGTCGTCGGGGCCATCCTCATGGTGGTCGCGCTCGCCGCCTTTCGGTATCGGCGCGGCCGCATCGATCCTCGCGTGCTCCTCGCGATGGAGACAGGCGGCGCGTTCCTATTCATCGTTCCGACGCTGGTGGCGGGTTGGGGCGCTGACTTCTACCCGCAGACCGTGATGGTGTTCGTCGAGATCTTCCTCGTGATGGGTGCTGGCGTCGTTCTGCAGCGTCGCTGGCTGGTCGCCGGCGCGTTGGCCGCGCTCGGGCTCGAGACGATTCGTGGCGCGATCGATGTCGTCAACCGTCTGCCAAATTGGGCGCTCTTTGGGGCGAGCGGCGCGCTCCTCCTGGCTATCGGATTCGTTCTCTTGCTCAAACGCGATGCGTGGGATGCGTGGTCTCGTTCGATCTTCAAGTGGTGGGCGCGCCTCTGATCGGCCATGGCACGCCACGTGCGCCTGCTCGTGTGGCCGGAGGTGGCACGTGGACGAGCACAAGGCCGAGCGACTTGACGACGAGCGCGATGAGGAGAGCGACGAAGGGATCAGCGCGCATCGCCGCGGTTCTAAGGCGGCGCCGAGTGACAAGCCGGAGGGCAGCGCGCCGCATCCACAGGACGTCAACGAGATCGGGGAGAAGTGACTAGGGTGCGAGTTCGAAGATGAGCTCGCCGTCCACCACCTGACTGGTCCGGCGGAAGCCGAGCTTTTCGTGAACGCGTAGCGACGGGACGTTATCGGGAGTCGTCGATGAGATGAAGCGGCGCACCCCGAATTCCACGCGCGCCCAATCCATGAGCCGAAGGGCGGTCTCGGTCGCGTAGCCCTTGCGGCGATGCTCCGGGAACACCGTCCATCCCAGCTCGGCGGCGTCCGCGGCCTCGATGTCATTCACGCCGGGCGGTCCGTGGAAATTCACGAAACCGACCATCACGCGATCGTCCCGCCGGACCATCGCCCGCACCGACCAAGGCGCGCGAGCAGGGTCCGCCGCCAGCTGGATCCGACGGATCTCGAGGACCTCAGCGGCGCCGCTCTCGGGAAAGCTCGCGGGTACCGAGTAGTCAACGAGGTCGCGCGCGCGCTCGGGATCGCCGGCGACGAAAGCATCGAGGAGCGGGAGCGGCATGACGATGAGGTCGAGCCGCTCGCTGCGGACGACGTCCGCCTCCGTCAGGAGCTTCGCTTGGACACCGCTCGCTCGTAGATGTCGTCCGCGAGCCGAAGGGGCCGCCCCGATCCACCGTGCCGCTCCATGCTGAGCTCGGCCAGGACGGCTAGTGCGATCTCCGCCGGCGTGCGTCCACCGAGGTCGAGGCCGACCGGTGCGTGCACCGCGCGGATGCGCTCCTCCGAGATGCCTTCGTCACGGAGCATCTTCGCGATGAGGATCGTCTTGCGCTTCGAGCCGAGGAGGCCGACGTAACGTGCGTCCTTCTTCACGGCTTCGCGCAGGCAGTGCGCATCGAGCTTGTGACCGCGCGTCGCGATGACGATGAAGCTGTTCCAGCCGATCGGCATCGTGCGCAGCGCCTCGGCCATATCCATCCGTACGACGTCGATGCCAGGTCCGAACCGCTCGCGGGATGAGAACTCAGGACGGTCGTCGATGACCGTGACGTCGTACTCCAGCTGTGACGCCATCTTCGCGATGGCGAGGCCAACATGACCGCCGCCCGCGACCACGAGGCGCGGCTTCGTGACGATCGGCTCGATGAGGAGCTCGTGCGCGGCATCGAGCACGACCGTCCGCGGCGTCGCCTGCCGCAGCGCGTCGAGGGCTGCTTCGGTGGCGCGTGCGTCGAGAGTGCCGTCGCCGAGCGATCCGCCGGTAGCGCCATCCAACTCGACGAAGAGCTTGCCGCTCGGCTGGAAGTCCTTGCCGTCGCGGCGTAGCAGTGTCGCGACCGCGACAGGCTTTCCTCCGGACGAAGCGGCCAGCACGTCGCCGAGCAGATCGCGTCCGCCGAGGAGCAGCGCACGCTCTCCAGGTTCGATGGAGATCCACATCGTTCCGCCGCACACGAGCCCGGTATCCCACGCGAGATCTTCGGTGAGCTCGTATTCACGAAGCGATGTGTCGCCGGTCTCGAGGACGCGCTTCGCTTCTTCGAACGCGTCACCTTCGACGCAACCACCACCGAGCGTTCCGGTGAGACGTCCGAGATCATCGACGAGCAGCTTCGCTCCGACGACTTGCGGCGTGCTGCCCGTGGTGCGCACGACGGTGCATACCGCGAAACGGCGGCCCTCCCGCTCCAGCTCGGCCATCCGCGCGTAGATCGTTCTCACGCGTTCATCTTAGGGTCGGGCGTCGTGTCGGCGGGGCCGCCGGCGAGTGCGCCCGCGGACCGCGCGTTTTTGCGCAAACCCTCGTTAGCCAGCCGAAAGCGAGCCATCCGTCGCGGACTTTTGCGCAAAGGTCTTGTTCAAAACCGCTGACGCTCGGTGCGTCTCCCGAAGTCCTGTTACAGAGCGTGGCCAGCCGCTTGCAACGACTAAGGGGCCTCCGCAATCGCTTGCGTCCCGTCACCTCACTGTTACGCTCATGGCGCCGTCCATGGAGCGAGTCCTATTGATTGTCTGGGGGTGAACGTTTGTGACGGACACGGGAGGGACTACGTCAGATCCAGTAGCTGAGCCCGACACGAGTCAAGAGAAGCCAGCACTTTCAGTCACGCGACGCAACTTCCTCATCGGAGCAGGAGCAGGAGCAGCCGCAGCCGGAGTCGTTCTCGGTGGCGCGGTCGTCGCGAACAAGGCG
>JANMSU010000190.1:0-6012 GCA_031389835.1 Chloroflexota bacterium | reverse complement strand
CCACCGGAGCGCCTGCTGCCGCGCGACGGCATCTACGCGATGACCGTTCGCGTGCGCGACCAGGAGGTCGCGGCCGCGGCGAGCCTCGGTGTGCGACCGACGTTCGATAGCGGTGACCGCAGGCTCGAGGCCTACCTACTCGACTGGGACGGTGACGTCTACGGAGACACGATCGAGGCCGCATTCATCGAGCGCCTGCGCGATGAGCTGCGATTCGCAAGCGCCGAGGAGCTCACGGAACAGATCGCTCGCGATGTCGAGGCCACGCGCACGGCACTGCGAGATCGCCCGCGTTCGTGACGGCCAGTCACCTTGTCGGGTACACTTATCGGAACAAAACAAGATCTACGGATCAGAGAAAGGACAGTGGGTGCCGCCCGCAACGACGACATCCAAGCGTGAGGTCATTGAGACCTATCGACGCGACGACAAGGACACCGGTTCGCCGGAGGTCCAGATCGCGGTCCTCACGCAGCGCATCAAGCATCTGACCGAACACCTACGCGCGGCCCGCCACGACAATTCCAGTCGGCGCGGCCTGCTCCAGATGGTCGGACAGCGGCGGCGGCTCCTCGCTTACCTGCACCAAAGGTCACCCGAGCGGTACCAGGCGATCATCGGGCGACTCGGACTGCGGCGGTAGCGAGGCCGCGAGAGCGCGGATGACCCGGGGTGACCCCTGGGTCTTTTCTTAGAGGCGCACCCCAACAACACATGCCAGTCACGCAAGCCCAAGCAACCATCAACGGAAAGCCGCTCGTCTTCGAAACGGGCAAGTACGCCAAGCAGGCGGGCGGTGCCGTCACGGTGCGCTACGGCGACACCATCGTGTTCGCCGCAGCCACGGTCGCGAAGACCATCCGCCCAGGTATCGACTTCTTCCCGCTCACCGTCGACTTCGAAGAGCGGCTGTACGCCGCGGGAAAGATCCCAGGTTCGTTCCCGCGCCGCGAGGGTCGTCCCTCAGAGGAGGGCATCCTCACCGCACGGCTGACCGATCGACCCATCCGCCCGCTCTTTCCCAAGGGATTCAAGAACGACGTACAGATCGTCACGTCCGCCTGGTCAGCCGACCAGGAGAACGACTACGACGTGCTGGTCGTGAACGCGGCCTCCGCGGCGCTGACGATCTCTGACGCCCCTTTCGAAGGGCCGATCGGATGCGTTCGTGTCGGGACCGTGGGCGGCAAGCTCACGCTCAACCCGACGATCGAGCAGATGATCGAGAGCGATCTCGATCTCATCGTCGCGGGGACGCGTGAGTCGATCATGATGATCGAGGCCGGTGCCCGACAGGTCACTGAGGACTTCCTCGTCGAGGCGCTCGTGCTCGCCCAGGAGGGGATACGCGAGCTGTGCGACGCGCAGGAAGAGCTGCGCCGCGCCGTTGGCAAGCCGAAGCTCCCCATCGCGCCGCAGCCTGATCTCACCGAGAAGCTCGCGCCGGTCGTCGCGTTCCTGAAGGAGCGCATCCGCGCCAAGCTGCGCAATCCGGACAAGGCCCAGCGCGAGAGCGGCCTCGACCTGCTGAAGGCCGAAGCGGTCACGCAGTTCGTGAAGGAAGGCGGCCCCGTCCTCGCGGAAGAGGTCGCAGGGGAATACGAGGCGATCCTCGAAGAGGAGTTCCGCCGCGCCGTCACCGAAGACAACCTGCGGCCCGATGGCCGCGACACCAAGACGATCCGGCCCCTCTCGATCGAGGTCGGCGTCCTCCCCCGCACGCACGGTTCTGGACTCTTCACGCGCGGCCAGACGCAGGTCCTCTCCGTCACGACGCTCGGCCCTACGGGTGACGAGCAGATCATCGACACGCTGTCACCGGTCGACACCAAGCGCTACATGCACCACTACAACTTCCCGCCGTACTCGGTCGGTGAAGTGCGCATGATGCGTGGCGCGGGCCGTCGCGAGATCGGCCACGGCGCTCTCGCCGAGCGCGCGCTGATCCCGGTCCTCCCCACGAAGGAAGAGTTCCCCTACACGATCCGCGTGGTCAGCGAGACGCTCGAGTCGAACGGATCGTCGTCGATGGCCTCGACCTGCGGCTCCACTCTCTCGCTCATGGACGCCGGCGTCCCGATCAAGGAGATGATCGCTGGCATCGCCATGGGTCTCGTGACCTCGGGCAGCAAGTACACGATCCTCACCGACATCCAGGGTCTCGAGGACCACTACGGCGACATGGACTTCAAGGTCTGCGGTTCCGACAAGGGCATCACCGCGCTGCAGATGGACATCAAGATCAAGGGCATCTCGCTCGATGTCATGCGTCAGGCGTTCGCGCAGGCGCGAGAGGCGCGCCTGTTCATCCTGGCCGCGATGCGCGACGTGCTCAGCGCGCCACGTCCGGAGCTTTCGTTCTGGGCACCGCGCATCGAGACGATCAAGATCCATCCGGACAAGATCCGCGAGGTCATCGGCCCCGGCGGCAAGATGATCCGCGCGATCCAGAGCGAGACCGGCACCAATATCGAGCTCGAGGACGACGGCACGGTACGCATCACAGGTGCCAAGGCCGAGGGTCGCGCGAAGGCGAAGCAGATGATCGAAGGGCTCACAAGGGAGCCTGAGGTGGGCGAGGTCTTCGAGGGGAAGATCACGCGGATCATGTCGATCGGCGCGTTCGTTGAGTACCTTCCCGGCAAAGAAGGTCTCGTGCGCATCTCCGAGATCTCCAACGATCGAGTGAACCGGATCGAGGACGTCGTGAAGGTCGGAGATAAGGTCAGCGTCAAAGTTGCCGAGGTCGACCGGCAGGGCCGCGTCAACCTCTCGATGCGTGCCGTTAACGAGGACGGCAACGGCTTCGAGGAGCGGCAGCGCGCCGAGCGGGCGCGATTCAACGACCGCGAGGGCGGTGACCGTGGTGGATTCCGGCCGGGCGGGCCCGGCGGTGGTGCTGGGGGAGGCTTCCGGCGGAGCGGTCCGCCCCGCAGGTAGCGGCTGCTCTCCCTGATTCTTCCGGCTTATAACGAGGCTCGCCGCATCGCGGCGAGCCTCGCCGCATGCGCGGAATATTTCATCGAGTGCGGGACCGCGGTCGAGATCATCGTCGCGGACGACGGCTCGACGGATCACACCGGCGAGGCGTTCGCGGACGCGGTCGCGGGGTTGCCCCAGGCCGGGATCTCTTATCGGTACCTGCCGCTCACGCACCGCGGAAAGGGCGCGGCGGTGCGCGCGGGCGTCGGCAGCGCGACAGGCGATCCGATCGTCTTCCTCGACGCCGACCTCACCATCCCGGTCGAGATCATCGACCAGTTCGTCCGCGCGATCGACGAGGGCGCCGACATCGCCGTCGCATCGCGGTACGTCTCGGGCTCTGTCGTGCGGCGGCCATGGTGGCGACGCTTCATGGGCAGTTCGTTCCGCGCCTGCGTTCACGCGCTCGTGCCGACCGACGTGCAGGACACGCAGTGCGGCGGCAAGGCGTACACCGCTGAGGCCGCCAAGGATCTCTTCCTGCGTCAGCGACTGCCCGGCTTTGCGTTCGACGCGGAGGTTCTCTTCCTTGCCCGCCGTGCCGGCTACCGCGTCCGCGAGATCCCGTTCTCGCTCGTGCAGAACAACGAGACGAGCATCAACTTCGCGGCACAGGCGCCGCGCATGATGCGCGACCTCATCCGCATCCGCCTGAACGACGCGCTCGGCCGCTACCGTTGAGCGTCGTTGTGACCGCCGATGATCTCGGCCTCAGCGCCGGCGTGACACGCGGCATCCTCGAGGCTCACAAACGAGGCGTCGTGCGCTCGACGTCACTGCTGGTGACGTTCCCCGCCGCGGAGGAGGCCGCCGCACTCGCGCTGGCCGAGCCAGATCTCGAGATCGGATTGCACCTGGACCTGGTCGGCGGCGTGCCCGCGAGCGACCCCGCCGCAGTGCCGTCGCTCTGTGATGAGGACGGTCGCTTCCATCCTCTGGCCAGCTTCGCCCGCCGCCTGTTCACGGGGCGCGTGCGCGCGGCCGAGCTCGCGGCGGAGCTGCGCGCGCAGACCGCGCGCGCGCGCTCGTGGGGCGTGCCGGCTCTGGCGTGGGACTCCCATCGGCACGTGCATCTCCTGCCACCGGTGGCGGTCGTCGTTGGACATGTAGCGCGGGAGCTCGGCGTGCGCTGGGTGCGCCGCGCCCGGGCGCCGCGCCTAGCGCCGCAGGCGAAGACCGCGTCGCTGCACGCGGCCTCGCTCATTTCGGATCTCGCCCTCCGCGGGATCCGCGGACCGTCCTGGTACGTCGATCTGACCTCGCAGCAGCCTCGCCTCGACGCCGCCGGGGTCGCGCTGCTGGCGGCGCACGGGGGCTTGGGCGAGATCTCGGCCCACCCTGGGTACGTCGATGGCGGACTGAGCGTCGCGGACGCGCTGGTGCGGCGTGCCGACGACCTCGCGCTGCTCACGGATCCCCTCCTGCGCACCGCGCTCGGCGGTTCGGGCGTGGTCTGGCGGGTGCACTGATGCCGGGCTCCACCGCGACGGGTGCCCTCGGCCGCGCTCTGCGTCGTTATACGCGCGCGCCGCTGACCGCGCGCCTCTTCGTGCATGGACGCGCGTTCCTCTCGGACCTCGCGGTCGTGGAGCGGTACGTGCCGAAGAAGGGATTCATCGTCGACCTCGGCGCAGGCCATGGCCTGTTCGCGTGCGTGCTCCGCGAGGCGTCGCCGACACGGCGCGTCCTCGGCATCGACCTCGATCCACGGAAGATCGACATCGCGCGGGGCGCGATCCAGGACACACAGTGGCTGCGCTTCGAGGTCGGCGACATCGTCCTGGACACGCCCCCTCGCTGCGACGCCGTGACGATTGTGGACGTCCTATACCTGCTCACGTTCGAGCAGCAAGAGGCTGTGCTGCGCAATGCCGCGGCCGCCCTGGGCGAGGGCGGTCCCCTGATCGTCAAAGCGCAGGAGCGCCGCCTCGACCCCCGCTACGCCCTCACGTACGGGCAGGAGCTGATCACCGTGAGCATGGGGCTGACGAAGGGCGGGCGTGACCGGTTCTACTTCCCATCACGCGCCGAGGGGATCGCCATGTTCGAGCGAGCCGGATTCGTCGTGGATGTGATCGAGATGCCCAGGCGCATCTACACGGACGTCCTCTACCTGGCGCGAAAGGCCCCGACAAAGCCGTGAGAGCGACATAATCACCGCGAATGCAAGACGAACTGCGGGTGCTCGCCGACGAGATACGGGCGTGCACGGCCTGTCCCCTTCACCGCAGCGCCCGCCAGGCGGTGCCGGGCGAGGGGAGCGCCGAGTCGGGGATCTTCTTCCTGGGCGAAGCCCCGGGATACAACGAGGATCTCCAGGGACGGCCGTTCGTGGGAGCCGCCGGACAGCTGCTCGACGAGCTCCTCCTGGGCATCGGCCTCGATCGGAGCAAGGTGTTCATCACCAACGTCGTCCGGCATCGACCGCCCGAGAACCGCGACCCGTTGCCGGAGGAGGTGGCCGCCTGCGACATCTGGCTGAAGCGCCATCTCGAGGTACTGAAGCCGAAGGTCATCGTCACACTTGGGCGGCACGCGATGGGTAGGTTCCTGCCGGGCGAATCGATCTCGCGGATCCATGGGCGGGCGCGTAAGGTCGAGGGGCTGACGATCTTCCCCGTTTATCACCCGGCCGCGGCACTGCATCAGCCGGCGCTGCGCGGCGCGCTCGCCGGCGACTTCGCGGCGCTGGCGCTTCTGCTCGCGACCGAACCGGTGGCCAAGGAGCAGGTGGGGGAGAAACAGACTGCGGATCAGATGACGCTCTTTGGCTAACGCTCTGCGCGTCATTCCACTTGGCGGCGTCGGCGAGATCGGCAAGAACATGCTCGCCATCGAGCAGGGCGACGACATCGTCGTCGTCGATGCGGGCCTGATGTTCCCCGACGAGGAGATGCTCGGCATCGATCTCGTCATCCCCGACATCACCTACCTGCGCGAGAACAAGGCGAAGGTGCGCGGGATCATCCTCACGCACGCGCATGAAGACCACATGGGCGCGCTCCCGTACGTGCTACGCGATCTCCCGGA
>JANMSU010000169.1:0-4424 GCA_031389835.1 Chloroflexota bacterium | reverse complement strand
GGCGCGCTGCTCGCTGCGGTCATCGCGTTGGTCGTGCCGATCGGAGCTCTCGTCGTCGTCGGGGCGGCCTACGGGGGCTTCATCTTGCCGTCGATCGTTGTGGAACGCCGGGCGGCGTTGCGAAGGGATGATGCCGAGAGGGCAGTTGGTTCGTTCGTCGAGTGGACGCACGCGCTGGTCCTGTCCGGACGTCCGGTCGACTCTGCGGTCATAGCGCTCGCCCGACGCGGCACGGGCGCGCAGCTGGTTGACGAAGTGCTCACACGCGTCGCCGACCTCTACACACTTGGCGCACCGCTGCACATCTCTCTGAGCCGCGAATCGAAACAGATCGGGCTCGTGTCCTTAACGCGTCTCGCGGACCGACTCGAGCGGTCGCGTGAGCTTGGGCAGGGATCGGTCACCGTGCTGGAGGGCGCTCGACAGGAGTTGCGAAGCGCGGCGCGCGAGCGCCTACTCGCGTCCGCCTCTCAGGTGGAGGGGAAAATGACGCTGATCCTGACGCTCTGTTACCTCCCGGCGCTGGCGCTCCTGGTTGTCGTCCCGCTGTTCGTTACGCTCCTCACGGGACTGTTCGCATGACGCCCGTCGTGCGTACACTGTCTACGAGTAACAAGCGCGCGGGCTGCGCGCGGGGAAGTGACTAATGCCGTTCAACCTAGGGGGCCCGGAGCTCGTCTTCGTTCTCGTGATCGTGCTCATCGTGTTCGGAGCCGGGAAGCTCCCGGACGTGCTCGGTCAGCTGGGCAAGGGCGTGAAGACGTTCCGCGAAGAGGCGACCAACGCCGACAAGCCTGCGACCAGCACCGCGACCACGACCGCCGAAAAGCCGAAGACGAACTAGACAGTCCCCTTCGCGCCCATCGCGGTCAGGCGTCGGTGACGCGCGAGATCGCAGTGCGGGCGCGCCTGCCATTCGTCGGGGTCATCCTCGCGGCAGTCGTACGTCCGGCAATGCTCGGGGCGTGTTTCGTACACCGTGCACCTGAGATCCTTCTTGTCGAACGCCTGGCACTCCAGCATCGGTTGCCGTCCCTCGTTCTGCTGGTACCAGCCGACGATCTTCACATCGGTTCCCGCTTCGAGGTAGATCGGCCGCGCGTCCTTCAGCGTGAACCAGCCGGTCTCGTCTTCCATAAATTGCCGACGACAGCACGGCGCTTCGCAGTTCGCGCAATCCGGATAGCTCGCGGGCGGCATGTGGATCTCCCCTGTGCCAGACTGTCGCTCCGGTCATGGTAGGCACACTTCTCGAGGCGACCGTCAAGACCTTCCTCGATGACCGTTTCGCGCTCGATCCCGTGTCCGCGACGGTCATGGGCAACCACTCGTTCGACCATCGCCTGGGCGACTTCAGCGCCGCCGGATTCGCGGCGCGCAACGAGCTCACCGAGGACTGGCTGCGCCGGTTCACCGCGATGGGTCAGGACAGCCTCGACCCGTTCCAGAAGGTCGACCGCGACCTCGTGCTGGCGGAGCTGCGCGGCGACCGCGCGCTGCACACCTTCGAGCGCTGGCGCCGGCAGCCGTCGGTGTACTCGGACGTCATCACGCGCGGCGCGTACTACATCCTCCTGCGCGCGCACAGCACGGTCGAGGAGCGGCTCGCGATGCTCGCCGAGCGCCTCGCCGAAGCGCCGGCCGCGCTCGACGCCGCGCGCGCGAACCTCGACCCTACGCGCGTCCCGCCCGAGTGGATCGCGATCGCCGAGCGCACCGCGCCGGCGGGCGCCGCGTTCCTGCGCACCGAGCTGCCGAAGGCGGTGCCCGACACGTCGCTCGGGCGCGCGGTCCGTCTCTCGCTCATCCCCGCCGCGAACGCCGCGGCCGAGGCGCTCGACCGCTACGTCGCGTGGCTGCACGCGGATCTCCTCCCAAAGGCGAAGGGCACCTTCGCGATCGGTCGCGAGGCGTTCGAGGCGCTGCTGAAAGAGAAGGAGCTGATCGACCACGATGCGTCGAGCCTGCGCGCGTTCGGCGAGGACCTCTTCCGCGAGACGGAGGGGAAGATCGCCGAAGCCGCGCGCGCGCTCGGCGACGACGACTGGCGCGACTCCGTGGCGCGTTTGATCCGCGACCATCCGGAGGCGGACCAGCTGGTGGAGACGTATCGCATGGAGATGGAGCGGTCGCGCGCGGCGGTGGTCCTCTCGTCGATCGTGTCGCTCCCGTACGGCGAGGACCTCACGGTCGAGACGATGCCGGACTTCCAGCGCACGACCTATCCGTACGCGGCATACGTTGGCGCGGCGCCGTTCGAGGCGAACCGCCGCGGCCGCTTCTGGGTGACGCTCCCGATGGCCGATGATGACGAGCGCACCCGCCGCGAGCGCCTCGAGGGCCATCCCCGCGCCGGCATCCCGGTCATCGCTGTCCACGAGGGATACCCCGGGCACCATCTACAGCTGACGTACGCGGCGGACAACGCGTCCCTCGCGCGCAAGGCGTTGCGCAGCAACCTGATGGTCGAAGGCTGGGGCCTGTACGTCGAGGAGCTCATGACCGAGATCGGCTTCCTCGACTCGCCGGAGACGCGCCTGCTCCGTCTCAAGGATCTGCTGTGGCGCGCTGCGCGCGTCGTCGTCGACGTGGGTCTCTCGACCGGCGAGATGACCTTCGACGAGGCGGTCGCGTACATGGTCGAGCGGCCCAAGCTCGAGCCGCCGAACGCGATCGCCGAGGTGCGCCGCTACACGCTCACGCCGACGCAGCCGTCGACGTACGCGCTCGGACGCGAGGCGATCCTGGGGCTGCGCGACAAGGCGCGCGCGAAGGGGTGGGGGATGCGCTTCTTCCACGACAAGCTGCTCGGTGCGGGCTCGCTGCCGCCGAAGCTACTCGCGCGGGACGTGGATCTCTAGCGGTCCACGAACGCTTCGTGCTCGATCAGGCGCACGCAGTACGTGGTCACTGATTCGATGTCGTAGAGCTCGCCAAGTGGCTCGAGGCGCTGGCCGGTCGCCGTGTAGCGCCCAATGAAGTACGTCCCTGCAGACTGCCAGCGATAGAGCTTCAACAGATCACCGTTCGGCTTGGCGCGGAACGTGATCCATTCGCGGCCCGCGTCCGAGGTGCGGAGCTCGTGAGCGCCCGCGACGCGGAGTCGCTCGATCAGTTCGTTGGTCTCATCCTTCGCGTCGCGCCGCGGAACCTCCGTCGCTGCGCTCGAGCACATAGCATTCCTCACCGCCGCGACGAGCCGATCGATATCGAAGGGCTCCCGCACGATGGCCGCGATCGCGGACGTCCTCGCGCGCTCGCTCTCACCCAGCATCGCCTCCTCGAGATTGGCCGCATTCCCGCTGAGCAGCACCGTCGGAATGGGTGGTGTGTGCCTGGCCAGTGAGAGTGAGATCGTCCATGGGTCGGGCGAGCGTGGGGGTCCGCTGCCGTTGACGACAACGCAGTCGGGCGACAGATCGAGGACAGCGCGCTCCATCGTCTTGTCGTCCGGTCCGTAAAGGCACGACACGGCGAAACCCTCATCCAGCAGGACGCTGTGGATGATGTCCGCGACGTCGCGGTCATCGTCGAGGACGACAATCCGCTTTTGCTCTTCGGCCATCGGGCCGCTTTATGCAATACGCGGGCCGCTGCGCCGACATGAAGCCGTTACGCGCGTCGCTGCGCTAGTCGCGCGTCTTCGCGGCGAGCTCGATCTCCATCCGGATCTCGTCGACGATCGAGAGCACCGGCCCGCGGCGCGGTGGCTCCATGCCGAACAGACCGAACTTGAATGCGGTGCGCGCGCGGACATTCAGATCGCGGCCACTGCGGTCCGCGCTCACCTCCCAGCGCACCTCGCGTTCGAAGCCGTTCACGGTCATCAGGCTCTCGAGCGTGAAGGTGAACCGTCCGCTGGCAGGGACCGGCAGCGTGAGGCCGGTCGCCCGCACCGGCTTCACGGTCGCGTCGCGGAAGCGGTCGGCGTTCATGGTCTCTCGGGCGGCGTCGGCGCGGCGATTGTCGTCGCTCTTCAGCGTGACCAGCGGCACTCGCAGCAGCGACCCCTCGGCGAAGGTGCCGTCGTCACGGAGGCCGAACGCGCCGGCGATCCCATCCGTGGTCAGTACCGCATCGTCCGGTGCCGGCCAGTCGAAAAGCTGTTCGCGAATGCGGATCGTCGCCTTCCCGGAGAAGTCCGGTACGTCGAACACCTGGCCCGCGAGCGCTGCGGCGGTCGGCGATGCGGACACCGGGGTGGCGGAGGCGGGCGCGTTCGCGGCCGGGCCGGCGGGAAGACCGCAGCCGGCGAAGACCAGAGCGACGGCGCACGCGACGACGGCTCGCATCTAGTCGTCGAAGACGAGATCGACTCGGTCGACCGGCGCTCCCTGGGGGAAGTGGATCGCGACGAGCGACTTTCCGGGTCGGCTAACGCGGACGTGCACATGGACGGGCCCGCCTCCGTACGCGACCGGTCG
>JANMSU010000159.1:0-1653 GCA_031389835.1 Chloroflexota bacterium | reverse complement strand
TCGCCGACCGATATGTCATCAATCGTCCCGTGGAGGGCGAGCTGCTCGACAAGGCCGTCCACGATGCGGGCCTGCTCGTTGATGCGCTCGGATATGACATGGACACCGTGGAGTTCGCGGTGCGCGACGGAACGCTCTACGCGATCGACTTCCTCAATCCCGCTCCGGACTTCGACTCGTTCTCGATCAAGGAAGCGAATTTCAACTGGGTGCTCGAGAAGATGAGCGACCTCGTGATCTCGTACGCGATCGGGGCAGCAACGCCGCCGTGGAAGGGCGAGCATCGCTGGTGGCGGCACGTTCGTTCGTGACGAAAGACCCCGCCTACGTCGTGGCGTGGAACGCTCTCCTCGCGGACCCAGCGACTGCCGCGGCGTGCGCCGAGAAACTGACCCAGGGTCAGCGCGACGGCGGCGCGGTGTGGGGTGAGCGACCGCTCTGCGTCTCACTGCGGCCGAACCTGGTGACGAAGCGGCAATACGCCGCGAACGCGACGGCCTCGGAAGTCCTCTATGGGGCGCTCGGCCGCTTGGAGCGCTCGCTGCTCCGTGATGAGGAGCTGCGCCGCGAGCTCGACCTATCGCCCGAGGAGGACCGTCTCGCTCTCGCGGACCCAGGCTTTACGGCGGCGTCACCGTCGTCGCGGCTCGACGGCTTCGTGACCGATGGCGTCATCCGGTACGTCGAGTACAACGCCGAGTCGCCGGCAGGGATGGCCTACAACGACGTGCTGGTGCGGATCTTCGATCGACTTCCGGCGATGCGCGCGTTCCGCAAGAAGTACCGTGTGCGGTCCGTCCGCGCGGCGGGCAAGCAGCTCACCGCGATGAGCCGAGCCCACGGCCGCAAGGTGGGCACGATCGCGATCGTCGACTGGACCGGCCTGCCGACGCTGACAGAGTTCCAGATGTTCCAGCGCGCCTTCACCGAAAGCGGCGTCAAGGCGCTGATCTGCGCGCCGGAGGATCTCACGTACCGTGCCGGCCGGCTGCGCGCGAAAGGCACGCCGATCGACGTCGTCTACCGGCGCGTGCTGCTGTCGGAGCTGCTCGCGAAGCCGGAGGTCGCAAAACCGCTTCTGAAGGCGTACCTGGCGGGTGACGTGACCGTGGTCAACAGCCTGCGCGCGAAGCTGCTGCACAAGAAGATGAGCCTCGCGCTCCTGTCAGACGACCGCTACGCGCGTCTCTACACGCCGCAGCAGCGGCGCGCGATCGCGAAGCACATCCCCTGGACGCGCAAGGTCCGTGAGGGGCACACGACCTATGGTGAAAAGGTGATCGACCTCACCGACTTCGTGCTGCGCAACCGCGAGCGGCTTGTGCTCAAGCCGAATGACGAATACGGCGGCAAGGGCGTCGTGCTTGGCTGGACCGTGGACCGGGTGGAGTGGGAGCAGGCGCTCCTTGGCGCGCTCACGACCTCGTCCGTGGTCCAGGAGAAGGTGGGCGTCCCGCGCGAGCCGTTCCCGGTGCTTCTCGACACCGTGCACTTCCTCGATCTCAGCATCGACTGCGACCCTTATCTCTTCTGGGGAAAGGTCGGCGGCGTGCTTACGCGTCTGTCGTCGAGCGCGCTGCTCAACGTGACCGCTGGCGCGGGCAGCGTCGTTCCGACCTACATCGTCGAAGGCGCCGCATGAAGGTCCGAGAC
>JANMSU010000078.1:0-1848 GCA_031389835.1 Chloroflexota bacterium | reverse complement strand
GGCGGCAGGCCTTCGATCGGCACGAGCTTCGCCTTGCGCGACTCGTCGAGCCGCGGGATCGAGCGAAGCAAACCCCACGTGTAGGGCATCTTCGGATTGGCGAAGAGCTCGACGGTGTCAGCCTTCTCGACGATCCGTCCTGCGTACATGACGTTGATGCGTTGCGTCATGCCCGCGACGACGCCGAGGTCGTGCGTGATCAGGATGAACGCCGTGCGGAACTCGCGCGCCAGGTTCTTCAGAAGATCGAGGATCTGCGCTTGAATGGTCACGTCGAGGGCGGTCGTCGGCTCGTCGGCGAGGATGAGCTTGGGGTTGCATGAGAGCGCCATCGCGATCATCACGCGCTGGCGCATACCACCGGAGAACTGGTGCGGGTAGTCGTCGACCCGCTTCTTCGCGCTCGGGATGTTCACGAGCTCGAGCAGCTCGATCGTGCGTTTGCGCGCCTCGCTCTTGTCCATCTTGAGATGCAGCTCGAGGGCTTCGGAGATCTGGCGGCTGATCGTGAGGACGGGGTTCAGGCTCGTCATCGGGTCCTGGAAGATCATCGCGATGTTGTTGCCGCGGATCCCACGGACGTCGTCGTCGTCCATCTTCAGGATGTCCTGCCCGTCGAACATGATCGAGCCCTTGACGATCTTGCCGGGGGGCTGCGGGATGAGGCGCATGAGCGACAGTGCGGTCACGGACTTGCCGCAACCGGACTCGCCCACGATGCCGAGCGTCTCGCCGGCGGCGACCTGGAACGTCACACCGTCGACGGCGCGAACCACGCCATCACGCGTGAAGAACTGGGTGTGGAGGTCTGTGACCTCGAGAAGGTCAGCCAACGTCGGCGGAGTCTATCTCAGGTCTTCATGCGCGGGTCGAGAGCGTCGCGCAGGCCGTCGCCCACGAACGTAAACGCGAGCATCACGACGGAGATGCAGACCCCCGGCAGGAGGACCGCCCAAGGGTTTGACGCGAACAACGGGAAACCCTCGTTGATCATCTGGCCCCAGGACGGCGTCGGCGGGATGATCCCGAGGCCCAGGAACGACAGGGTCGCCTCGCCGAGGATGGCGCTGGGGACGCTGAACGCCGCGGTCACGATGAGCACCGCGAGGGCGTTCGGGAGCAGATGTTTCATCATGATCCGCTGCGGCCTCGCGCCGACCGCGCGCGCGGCCTCGACGAACTCCCTCTCCTTGAGCGAAAGCACCTGACCACGCGTGAGGCGCGCGACCCCCACCCAACCGACCACCGCGATGGCCACGAAGATCAGTAGCAGTCCGTCCATAATCTTCCCGAAGGGGCTGAGGCGGAACGCGGCGACGATGATGATCAGGAACAGGAAGTCGGGGAACGCGTAGATGACGTCGGTGAAGCGCATCAGGATCTGATCGAGCCAGCCACCGAAGAAGCCGGCCGTCATGCCGACCGTGATCCCGAGGAAGAACACGATCGCGGTCGGGATGAATCCCACGATCATGCTGATCCGGGACGCGTGGATGAGCCGGCTCAGGATGTCGCGGCCCAGGAAATCGGTCCCGAGCAGAAATCGTGAGTCGGTGTATTTCGAGCCGGTCCACTGCGGTTCCATCTGGCTCGCCACCGGTTGGTTGATGAGCAGCGGGTCATACGGCGCGAGGAGAGGTGCGAAGATCGCGACCAGGAAGGCGAAGGCGATCACGATCAGACCGCTGACCGCGGCCTTGTTGCGCATGAGTCGATACACCGCGTCGCCCCAGAGCGATCGTTGCTTTCGGACGAGGACATTGAGCTCCGCCGCGCGGTCCTGTGTGGTGCTGGCGGTCGCCACTATTTCGCGACCTTGATGCGCGGGTCGAGCATTCCGTATACGAG
>JANMSU010000075.1:0-2716 GCA_031389835.1 Chloroflexota bacterium | reverse complement strand
CCTCGGTCTTCTGCTCGCGCAGAACGAGCTGCGTCGAGAGCTTCTCGTACACGGCGCGCAAGTCACCCTCGTTCGAGGCGTTGTAGTACTCCGCGTCGGTGAGCGTCGCGATCTGCTTCAGCGTGGCCTCATCGAGACGCGTGCGGATCTGGCGGCCCTGCAGCCGGAGGATCGTTCCCTCCGCGCTTCCTACGCCCACCGTATAGACGCGGATCCCGCGGCTGATGGCCTCACCGATGATCTGCAGCGGGGCTGGGAACTGGTTGTTCTGGCCGTCGGACAGAAGGATGATCGTCGCGGGCGAGTTAAGGGTCCCGCCCGGCGGCGGCGTGGGCATCGGTGCCTGCCCGCCGCTCTGTTCGAGCCGCTGAAGCGCCACCACGCTCGGCGGGATCTCCTCGTCGTTCTCGAAGATCGCGTCCAGTGAGGTGAGGATCCCGCGGCCGATCGCTGTGGCACGCTGCGGGCGCAAGCGGTCGATGGCTTTGACCACGAGGTCGTGGTCGGTCGTCGGCGACTGCACCAGCGACGCGTCGCCTGAGAACGAAACGATCCCGACGGACACGTCCTCGCCCTGACGCGCGACGAACGCCTTCGCTGCCTCTTTCGCCGCTTCCATGCGGTTCGGCTTGAGATCCTCGGCCAGCATGCTTCCGGAGATGTCGATCGCGAGGATCACGACGCCCTCCTGCAGCGGCACCGTGACCACGGTCACCGGGCGGGCGACCGCAGCGGTCATGAAGAACAGTGACGCGAGGAACAGCGCCGGCGGAATGTGGCGACGGATGCCTGGCCCGCGGCCGAGCGCTTCTTTGACCAGCGAAAGGCTCGCGTAGCGCAGGGCGTACTTCTGACGACGGCGCTGCGCCCAGAAGTAGAGGGCGATGAGGATCGGCACGATGAGCACGAGCCAGAGACCCATAGGAAAGATGAAGTTCATGAGGCCTTTCCCAACGCCCGCTGGCGCGCGCGGCGGAGCTTGCGGGTGGCGGCGAAGCGCACGACGGAGCGAACAAGGTCCTCTTCGGTCGAGAGCTCCAGAGTGTCGACCCCGGCGTGGCGGAACGCGGCGCCCAGTGCGCGCTCTCGCTTATCCACGACCTCGGCGAATCGCTTGCGAAACCGTGTGTCGTGCGTGTCGATGTGCAGCGCCTCGCCCGTTTCGGAATCGGTCATGATCACGAAGCCGATGTCGGGCAGCTCTCGTTCGCGTGGATCGGTGAGGCGGATCGCGAGCGTTTCGTGTCGGCGCGCGAGGAGGCCGAGCGGTTTCTCCCAGCCCGGCATCGTGAAGAAGTCCGAGATGATGAAGACGAGGGAGCGACGCTTGATCGAACGGAGGGCGGTCTCGATCAGATCCGCGAGCGACGTCGCGGGGGAGCTCTCGAGACGCGGCCGGCGCTGCAGCTCGTCGATCAGCCGCAACACCTGCATCCGCCCACCGCGCGCCGGGACGACCTTCTCCACTTTCTTTCCATAGAGGATCGCGCCGACACGGTTGCCGTGTCCGGTGAGAAGGCGCGCGACGACGCCGACGAAGTCGACGAGCAGGTCGCGCTTGAGCGCGCTTGCCGTCCCGAAGTCGACCGACGGCGACAGGTCGAGGAGGAAATGCGCGGTGATCTCGCGATCCTCAAGGTATTCGCGAACGTGCGGGAGATCGAGCCGCGCGGTGACGTTCCAGTCGATATTTCGCACGTCGTCGCCCGGGACGTACTCACGGATGTCCGCGAGATCGAGGCCCTGTCCGCGAAAGATCGTCCGGTAGTCACCCTGAAGCAATCCGTCCAGTCGACGGACGATCGTCCAGTCGAGACGTCGGAGCGTGCGCTCCGGTGTGCTAGCGGACGAGAGCATGACCCTGCATCGGCGCGGCCGGCACCGGGATGCGCTCCATGATCTTCGCGACGAGCGTGTCCGGGGTCACATCGTCGGAGAGCGCTTCGTACGAGAGCACGATGCGGTGACGTAGAACGTCGACGGCCACGTCGGCGATGTCCTGGGCGAGGACGTAGCTACGTCCGCGCATGAAGGCCAGGGCGCGCGCGGTGAGCACGATGTTGATCGAGGCGCGCGGGCTCCCGCCGTACGTGATGTATTTCGCGATGTCTTGAACCCCGTAATCCTTTGGCTGCCGCGTCGCGGTCACGAGACGGACGATGTACTCCATGAGCACCGGATCGACGAAGACCTTGTCCGTCTCCTTCTGCAGCGCGATGAGCTGCTCCGTCGTCAGGACCGGCTGCACCGCAGCCAGCGGGCTGGTCATGCGCTCGACGACGACGAACTCGTCCATCTCGCTCGGATAGGTTATGAGGACCTTCATCATGAAGCGGTCCACCTGTGCCTCGGGCAGCGCGTACGTGCCCTCGGTCTCGATCGGGTTCTGCGTCGCCATCACGAGGAAGGGATCCGGTACGCGGTGCGTCTCGCGGCCGATCGTCACCTGACGCTCCTGCATGACCTCGAGGAGCGCGCTCTGCACCTTCGCGGGCGCGCGGTTGATCTCATCGGCGAGGAGCAGGTTCGTGAAGACCGGTCCGAGCGACGTCTGGAACTCGCCGTTCTTCTGGTTGTAGATGCGCGTGCCGACGAGGTCGGCGGGCACAAGGTCCGGCGTGAACTGGATGCGCTTGAACTCCCCGCTGATCGCCTGCGCGACGGTCTTCACGGCGAGGGTCTTCGCGAGCCCGGGGACCCCCTCCACCAGGAGATG
>JANMSU010000039.1:0-3429 GCA_031389835.1 Chloroflexota bacterium | reverse complement strand
GCGCACGCCGTTGTACTGGATGTCAAGGTCGGGAGCGGCGCGTTCATGAAGGATCTCGTGTCGGCGCGCGCACTTGCTCGCGCGATGGTCGCGATCGGGGTCGCGCACGGACTCGCCGTCACCTGCGAGCTCACGGATATGGAGCAGCCGCTCGGGCGCGCCGTCGGCAACGCGCTCGAGGTCAGGGAAGCGATCGAGACGCTGCAGGGTCGCGGACCAGACGATCTTGTGCGCCTCGTCCGCCTCGAGGGCGCGGAGATGCTCGTGCTCGGGCGCAAGGCACGCGATACCAAGCGCGCGCTTGCGACGATCGATCGCGCGCTGTCGGATGGCAGCGGGCTGGCGAAGCTCCGTGAGCTCGTCGCGGCGCAGGGTGGCGACGCGCGCGCCGTCGACGACCCCGGCCGCCTCCCGCGCGCGCCGCGCGTCGAGCGTCTCCTCGCCCCGCGCACCGCTTTCGTCAGCGCCATCGCCGCCGACCGCATCGGTATGGCCTCAGTGCGACTCGGCGCGGGGCGAGAAAAGAAGGGCGAGGCGATCGATCTGCGGACGGGCGTCGTCTTGCACGCGAAGGTCGGTGACCGTGTCGAGCGCGGCCAGCCTTACGCCGAGGTCCATGTCGCAGGTAGGGCCGCGGACGCGGAGGCGACACGGGAGATCCGTGACGCGTTCCGTTGGAGCGCGCGGCGGGTAAAGCCGCGTCGACTCATCCTCGGCCGCATCGCGAGCCGCTGACATCCATAGACTGGCCAAAGAGTGATCGGCGCTCGTCGCGGCATCGGTGGCCCGGGGGGGATCGAGCCCCTGCTCATCTTCGGGCTCATCTTCCTCGCCTACGGGTTCATCAGCGGCACCTTGGTCTCGCCAGTTCAGAACGCCGGTCGTGACCCGATCGGCTTCGTCGCGTGGCTGATCGCGCTCGTGTTGGGCATCACCGTGCACGAATTCATGCATGCCTACGCCGCACATCGCCTGGGCGATGACACAGCACGTCTCCTCGGGCGCCTCACCCTCAACCCGATGGCGCACCTCGACCCGTTCGGCAGTCTCCTCATGGTGCTTGCAGGCTTCGGCTACGGAAAACCCGTGCCATTCAACGAGTCGCGCCTCCGCTCCACGCTAGGCGTCACGTTCGTCGCGCTGGCCGGTCCGCTCGCGAACCTCGCGCTTGCTGCGCTCTGTGCGATACCGCTGCGCTTCGCCGGAGATTCGCTCATCGGCGGCGGCGTCTATGCGGAGGTGCTCTTCGCGATCGTCACCCTGAACTGCGTGCTCGCGATCTTCAATCTCATCCCCATCCCACCGCTGGACGGCGCGAATGTCGTCTACGGCTTGCTCTCACCGCGGATGCAATATTCCTGGCGCACGTATCAGCAGTACGGGCCTTTCCTATTGCTCGGGATACTGATCCTCGCGCCGCGCCTCCTCTCAACTCTGGTCTTCGCTCCGGCGGAGGCCATCGCCGGGCTGCTGCTCGGGTTCTGACGTGCGGGAGCGTGTTCAGCAGACGGTCCGCTTCGTCGTGGCACAGGAAGGCGACACGCGGCATGCGGAACGGACCGCCGCCTTACTTCGCGAGCTCGGTGCGGATGAGGAGCTGATCCTCGCAGGGCTCCTGCACGACCGCGGCAAACCGAGTCGCACAAGACTGTGGCATCGCATCGTCGCGGTCCTCCTCGGTCGTCTCGCGCCCGCGGTTCGCAGACGTCTGGCCACCGGCGAGTCGACGTTCGCGTTGTATCTAGATCACGCACGCCGTGGGGCGGCGCAGGCCAAGATCGAGGGCAGGTCCCCGCGGATCGTGCGTCTCATCGCGCGCCACCACGAGCCGCCGCGCGACGCGGACGAGCAACTGCTCGCGCGCGCGGACCGCGAGGCCCTGCCGTGATGCTCGGTCCGGAGGGCCCGCACGTCACCGTCGAGGGCTTCGACGGCCCGCTCGATCTCCTGCTCGAGCTGGTGGAGGAGAAGAAGCTCGACATCCTCACGGTCCGTCTGGGAGATCTCGCCGACGCGTATCTCGCGCGCGTGCGCGCGCTCGACGCTCTACCCGCGGAAGAGGTCTCCGCGTTCCTCGCGCTCGCGTCGCGTCTCGTCCTGCTGAAGGCGCGCAGCCTGTTGCCGTCGCTGTTGCCGCTTCCGGAGGAGGACGAGGGCGAGAGTGAGGAAGAGCTGCGCGCCCGACTGCTCGAGTACGCGGTCGTTCGCGAACGAGCGGGCGCCCTCGGTGACCGCTTGCGCAGTGGCGAGCGGGGCTTCCATCGCGAGGGCGGAACGCCCGAGCTGCCACCGCGGGGCGGCGAGGTCCTGGCGCTCGCGGCGGCCTGGTCGAAGGTGCTCGCGCTCGCCTCGCGCCCGCGCGAGGAAGGTCTGGTCGCGCCGGGCGAGCGGTACTCGGTGGAAGAGCGCACCAGCGAGATCGAGGCGATCGTCGCCGAGCGCGACCAGGTCACGTTCACCGAGCTGCTTAGCACGGAGCCCACGCTCGGATGGGCTGTCGTAACGTTCATCGCGCTGCTCGACCTATACCGGCGCGCCGTGATCGACCTCGAGCAGAGCGAGCTCTTCGCGGACATCGTCATCAGGAGAAAGCGGGCCGCATGAGATCGAACCTGGCGAATGCCGTGGAGAGCGTCCTCTTCGTGGCCGAGAAACCCGTGTCGCGCGGGGAGCTCGGGCGCGTGGTCGGCGCGACGCCCAAGCAGGTCGATATCGCGCTCGCGGAGCTCGCCGAGTCGTATCAGGGCACCGCCCTTCGTCTCGCGCACGATGGCGACGACTGGCAGCTCGTGACGGCGCCCGAGCAAGCGCCGCACGTGGCCGCGTATCTCGGCGCCGATCGTCTCCGCGTATCGCCCGCCTCGCTCGAGACGCTTGCCATCGTCGCGTACCGGCAGCCCGTCACGCGCGCTGAGGTCGAGGCGATCCGCGGAGTCAACTGCGACCAGACCATCTACACGCTGATGCAGCGGCGCCTTATCGAGGAACGCGGGCGGCGCGAGGCACCCGGACGTCCGATCCTCTACGGCACCACCTGGGAGTTCCTCGAATGCTTCGGCCTGTCGAGCCTCGATGACCTGCCGCGCGCTCTCACACCCGAAGGTCTGGTCCCCGGCGTCGGCGAGCCGGTGGGGGACGGCTCCGCGTGATCCGTCTGCAGAAGGTGATGGCGGACCGTGGCGTGGCCTCGCGTCGCGCCGCCGAAGAGATGATCACCGAGGGTCGTGTGCGTGTGAACGGTGACCTGATCACCACCCTGGGCACGCGCGTGCCGGAGGACGCGCACATCGAGCTCGATGGTCGTCTGATCGCCGCGCCGTCGGCGCACCGCTACATCCTCCTCTACAAGCCGATCGGCATCGTCTCGACCGCGAGCGACGAGCACGGCCGGCGGACCGTGGTCGATCACATCGGCGCGCGCGAGCGTCT
>JANMSU010000024.1:0-7805 GCA_031389835.1 Chloroflexota bacterium | reverse complement strand
CGCCGACCGGGTTGATCCGACCTCGTGCATGCGGTGCATAGCCTTTAGACTCGCTCGGTGAGCTCTGACCTCGAACGCCGCGCGAAACGTGTCCTTTCTCCACTTCCTGGCCGCTACACATGGCTGCCTCTCGACCGCGGTGAAGGAAGCTGGCTGATCACCAAGGACGGCCGTCGCGTGCTCGATCTCACCTGTGGTATCGCCGTCACGAACGTCGGACACGCACACCCGCGAGTCGTTCGCGCGGTCAGCGAGCAGGCCTCCAAGCTGATGCACATCTCGACCGGAGTCGCCACCTACGAGTCGAACATCGCGCTGGCCGAGGCGCTCGTGACCGTGACGCCGCGCGGCCTCGACACCGTCTTTTTCGGGAACTCGGGGGCGGAAGCGGTCGAGGCGTCGATCAAGCTCGCCCGGCAGTACACGAAGCGTCAGGCGATCATCGCGTTCCGCGGCGGCTTCCACGGACGGACGGCCGGCGCTCTGACCGTCACCACCTCGAAGTCGTCGTATCGCCTCGGCTACGGCGCCATGCTGCCGGAGGTCTATGTCGCACCTTATCCGTATGCGACGACGTGTCCGATCAAACCAGCGCACGACGCCATGGCCTGCGCAGAGCACTGCCTCGCCGAGATCGAGGCGATGCTCGAGCACGAGGTCCCGCCGGAGCATGTCGCCGCATTCCTCATCGAGCCTGTGCTCGGCGAAGGTGGCTACATCGCGCCCCCGAGCTCATTCCTGGTCGCGCTGCGGGAGCTCGCGACGCGCATCGGCGCACTCCTGATCATGGACGAGGTGCAGACCGGCTTCGGTCGCACCGGCGCCTGGTTCGCGACCCAGAAGCACGGCGTCGACCCCGACATTCTCGTGATCGCGAAGGCACTCGGCGGCGGGCTGCCGCTCGGCGCGATCGTGACCTCGCGCGAGATGCAGGACAAATGGATCTCCGGTACCCACGGCTCTACGTTCGGCGGCAATCCCGTGTCGTGCGCGGCCGGTCTCGCGTCGCTCGAGATCATCCGTGACGACGGTCTTGTCGCTCGCGCGGAGCGACTCGGTGAGCTCATGGTGAAAGAGCTCGCGCCGCTGCGCTCGGATCCACGTGTCCGCGACATCCGGCGTTTCGGCGCGATGGTCGCGGTCGAGTTCGATTCGAAGGCGACCGCGAAAGCGGCGATCGCCGGTGCGCTCGAGCGTGACGTGCTGCTCATCACCTGCGGCGCGCACGATCAAGCGGTGCGCTTCATCCCGGCCCTCAACATTGCCGAAGACGATCTGCGGCTAGGCGTCGGCGCACTCGTCGCGGCGGCGACTGCTTCGGGGACACCCGCCGCCGTCTGACACCGGGCTGATCCCGCCTCGAGGCGGCCCGTGCTCAGGACTCTTCACGCATTAAGTCCTAGTTCAGCGTCGTCCGCTTCTCCCTCGCGTTGTATCGGAGAGGCGGGAGGTACCGATGCAATTACCTCGTACGGCGCTGGTCGTCGAAGACGATCCAGAGATCGCGGCCACGCTGCGGAGTCATTTGATGCGGGCCGGCTTCGTTGTGCACGAAGCGCGAAGCGAGCGCGAAGCTGTCCGTCGCGTCGAGGAGATCGGGCCGGATGTCGTGATCATCGATCTCGCGCTGGAGGGCGGCACAGGCGCGGCCGCCTGCCGTCACATCCGCGATCTCGCATCCGTCGGAGACGTACCGATGCTCGTGCTCTCCCCACAGGATGACGTGTCGACCCGCGTCGCGGTCTTCGAGCTCGGTGCGGACGACATCGTCGCGAAGACCTGCGATCCGTCCGAGCTGCTCGCGCGCGTGCGCGCGATCCTTCGTCGTGGTGCGGATCGCCGAACCGTGCGTCGGATCGGTCCGCTGCGCATCACGCTCGCGACGGGCGACGCGTGGCTCGCGGAGCGTCAGCTCGAGCTCACGAATGGGGAGCGCGCTGTGCTCATCGAGCTTGCGCGGGCGTATCCGGGTCTCACCGCGCGAACCGCTCTGGATCGGCGACCCGATCAGGAGCATGACGTCACGTCGAACGTGACCGAAGTGCTGGTCGCGCGCCTGCGACGGAAGATCGCCGCCGCCGGCGGTGGCATCGAGATCAACGCGGTCCGACGCGCGGGATATGTGCTGAGACCGATGACGATCACGGCGGACGCTCCGGCCTGACTTCCGCGCGCGGAGGCGCGACAACTTCTGGTATCGCTGTCTCGCCTCCTTGGACGACGTCCCGCCAGCCGCTTGTAACTGTTGACCTGTCCGCCTTTTGTCCTTGACAGTCCTGCGAGGCCGAGTAATGTTCGCAGCCTGCGCTCGTTACCAGATGTTGTATCTGCTGGGGCGGCGGGGGCGACATCTAGTGCATGAGAGGCAATGAGGATGAAGGAGAGGATCGGGATGATCTTTAGCCTGCGCACCTTCACAGCGTCCAAGGCGAGCGGGAGCCCACTCCTTCTTCTGCGACGGGGCGCCAAGCGTGGCGCCAAGCGCGCCGACCCGGTCCCAGCAGCTCACTAAGGGGAGTCCGACATGGCAATCGCCGAAATACCGCAGCCGCAGTCCGTCCCTGGCGCAGCTGGAGCAGCCGCGCCGGCGCCCAAACGAGGCTTACGACTGGAGCGCCAGTTCACTCGCGAGGGCGTGCACCCCTACGACGAGATCGACTGGGAGCTGCGCGACGCCGTCATCCCTGGCGAGGGTGGCAACGTCTTCGAGCAGAGGGGCGTCGAGGTCCCCAAGTTCTGGTCCGCGACCGCGACGAACGTGGTCGCGTCCAAGTACTTCCGCGGCAAGCTCACCTCGCCGGAGCGCGAGTGGAGCGTCAAGCAGATGGTCGACCGCGTCGTCGACCAGATCACCGCGTGGGGGATCCAGGGCGGGTATCTCGTGAACGAGGACGACACGCAGATCTTCAATCACGAGCTCAAGTACCTGATGGTCCACCAGTACGCGTCGTTCAACTCGCCGGTGTGGTTCAACATCGGGGTCGAGGGCGTGCCTCAGCAGGCCTCCGCCTGCTTCATTCTTTCGGTCGGCGACGACATGCACTCGATCCTCGACTGGTTCAAGAACGAGGGCGTGATCTTCAAAGGCGGCTCGGGATCCGGGATCAACGTCTCGCGGATCCGCTCGAGCAAGGAGCAGCTATCCGGCGGCGGGTACGCGTCCGGACCCGTCTCATTCATGCGGGGCGCGGATTCTGTCGCGGGCTCGATCAAGTCAGGCGGCACGACGCGCCGCGCGGCGAAGATGGTCGTGCTCGATAGCGACCACCCCGACATCCACGACTTCATCTGGTGCAAGGCCAAGGAAGAGAAGAAGGCTTGGGCCCTCGGCGAGGCCGGCTACGACATGAGCCTCAACGGCGAGGCGTGGCAGTCGATCCAGTTCCAGAACGCCAACAACTCGGTCCGCGCGACCGACGACTTCATGAAGAGCGCGCTCGCCGGAGAGTCCTGGAACCTGACCGCGCGGACCGACGGCCAGGTGCTCGAGACCGTCCCCGGCCGCGACCTGCTGCGCGAGATCGCCGAAGCGACCTGGCAGTGCGGCGATCCAGGCATGCAGTTCGACACCACCATCAATGACTGGCACACGACGCCGGTCTCCGGCCGCATCAACGGTTCGAATCCGTGCAGTGAGTACATGAGCATCGACGATTCCGCCTGCAACCTGGCGTCACTCAACCTGATGCGGTTCCTCCACGCCGACGGCGAGTTCGACGTCGCGCGCTTCGCGCGCGCGGTGGACGTCGTGTTCTCCGCGCAGGAGATCCTGGTCGGCTTCTCGGACTACCCGACGCCGGCGATCACGGCGAACGCGAAGTCGCATCGCCAGCTCGGCATCGGTTACGCGAACCTCGGGGCTCTCCTGATGCACCGCGGTCTCGCGTACGACTCGAACGAGGGTCGCGCGTACGCGGCCGGGATCACGGCGCTCATGACCGGCGAGGCGTACGCGCAGTCAGCGCGCCTGTCGGCCGCCGTGGGACCGTACGAGGCGTATCCGAAGAACAAGGCCGCGCACGACCGCGTGATGGAGAAGCATCGCGCGGCGGCGTACCGGATCATCGCCGATCTCGTGCCACCGACGCTGCTGTCGGCCGCGCGCCAGTCGTGGGATGACGCCGTGAGCCTCGGAAAGAGCAGCGGTTATCGGAACGCTCAGGCCTCGGTGCTGGCTCCCACCGGAACGATCAGCTTCATGATGGATTGCGACACCACCGGGGTCGAGCCGGACATCGCGCTCGTGAAGTACAAGCGTCTCGTTGGTGGCGGCATGCTCAAGCTCGTCAATGGCACGGTGCCCGCTGCCCTGCGCCGACTCGGATACACCGAGACCGTGGGCTCAGCGATCACGACGTACATCGAGCAGCAGGGCACGATCGAGGGCGCACCGGGTCTGAAGCAAGAACATCTCGCGGTGTTCGACTGCGCTTTCAAGCCGCAGAACGGCCAGCGATCGATCAGCCACATGGGCCACATAAAGATGATGGGCGCGGTCCAGCCGTTCATCTCGGGCGCGATCAGCAAGACCGTGAATCTCCCGGAGACCGCCACCGTCGAGGACGTGGCGGACGCCTACCTGGAGGCGTGGAAGCACGGTGTGAAGGCGATCGCGATCTACCGCGACGGCAGCAAGAAGGTGCAGCCGCTGTCCGTGAATGCCGATGCGAGCAACACGAAGACCGCCGCCCCATCGGTCGTGACGGTCGAGCGGATCGTCGAGGTGAACCGGCCACAGCGGCGTCGACTCGCCGACACGCGCGAGTCGCTCACGCACAAGTTCTCGATCGAGGGTCACGAGGGCTACATCACTGTCGGCAAGTTCGAGGACGGAACGCCCGGCGAGCTCTTCGTCACGATGGCGAAGGAAGGCTCGACTCTCTCCGGGATGATGGACGCCTTCGCGACGAGCATTTCTCTTCTGTTTCAGTACGGCGTCCCGCTGTCCCACCTCGTAGAGAAGTTCGGCTATATGCGCTTCGAGCCTTCCGGCTGGACCGGCAATCCCGAGATCGGGATGGCCAAGTCGATCGTCGACTACGTCTTCCGCTGGCTCGGACACCGCTTCCTCACGGCCGAGGAGAAGGCCTACATGGGCCTCACGCGGACAAGCGAGATCGTCGCCGACGCCGGTGCGCAGCAGCAGCGGCTCGAGCAGATCGTCTCGATCGTCCCACCGGCGATAACGGAGAACTTCACCATCGCGAGTCCCTCCCCCGCTGGGGGGATGAGGCTCAACTCGACACCCGATGCGCCGCCGTGCCCTCGCTGTGGCTGGCTCACCGTGCGTAACGGCACCTGCCACAAGTGCGAGAACTGCGGAGAAACCACCGGGTGCTCATAACTCCCTAGACAGGCTCTGGCCGGCCCGCCCGCTGGCCAGTCCGCCTCGATGGCCCGGCACTCCCTGCTCCCCTGGGGTGCCGGGCCTTCTTTTTGCCCTTTTGTCACGCAACTGTGACGTGGACCACAAATTGCGTAGTAGTTGGCGGTTACAAATATGACGCGGATTGAACGGAACGATGCGACCTTCTCGTTCGTCAGAGATGCAGTGGTCAGAATGACGTTGGGGGTGCAGGTGGGTACCCGATCGGGAGGCCTTTCCATATGGCAGTAGCCGCCAGAGAAGGTGAGCGGGTCGCACAGAGCGGCCGCGGCCTTTCGCTGCGCTTCGTGGTCCTTCCGATGGTCATCGTCGCCGCGGCGCTCGCGATCGTGTTCGCGGTGCCTTACGTCTATGCGGAGCGGGCGCTTCCCGGCGTCACCGTCGCGGGCGTGCATGTTGGCTCGCTCGACACCCGGGCGATCCACGAGCGGCTCGACAGCGAGCTCACGCGTCCGTGGGCACAGCGGGCGGTGGTCGCGAACTACGACGGCCAGAGCTGGCGAACGACGAACGCCGGCCTCGCTGTATCCCCTGACGTTGACACCGCCATCGCCGCAGCCCTCGCCTATGGAAAGAGCGGCTCGCCGCTGGAACGCGCCAATGCCTGGATCGACGCCATGCGCGGTCAGGCCCAGGTCCCCCTCGCGCTGCGCGCGCAGGGCGACGCCCTCGACCGCTGGGTGGGCAGCCTCGCGACAGCCGTCGGTCGGCCAGCCGTCTCCGGCGAGATCGCGCTGTCTGCCGCGGGCCTGACGCTCACCGAGCCGGTGCTCGGCCGCGAGCTCGACCGCGTCGGGGCGACGGCGTCGGTGCTCGCCGCGAAGACGCTCGGCGACCGCGAGATCGATCTACGCGTGCGCGCCATCTACCCCGCGGTGGACGAATCCGGGTACCGCGCGGCGGCGGCGAGGGCCGCGGCGGTGATCACGCCGGTCGTAGTGACCGTCGAGGACCGGCTTGTATCGGCCGACGTGCCTGGTCTCTCCAAGCTCGTGACGATCGAGCGCGCCGAGGCACGTGGTAATGAGCTCACCGCGGTCCCCGTCGATGCGATCGCACCGAGTGCGCGCTACCGGTACATCGTGTCGCTGAAGCAAGATCTCGTCACCGAGTGGGCGACGCAGCTTGCCGCAGAGCTCGATCGTCCCGCGGTCAGCGCCCGCTTCAGTGTCAACGCGGACGGCGTCGCGTCCGTCATTCCGGGCGCGACCGGGATCCGCGTCACGCAGGACAAGCTCGTCGCTCAGCTCAACACCGAGCTTTTGCGTCCGGCGGTCGGCACCCGCAACGTCGCGGCGCCCGCTGCTGTCGAGACGCCGGCGTTCTCGAATGAGCAGGCGAACACGTGGCTCCCGAAGATCTCGCGCACGTCGACGTTCACGACCTTCTTCCCACCGAACCCGTCGCGATACGCGAACATCGCGACCGGCTCGCTGCAGTTCGACGGCGTCGTGATCCTGCCGGGTCAAACGTTCTCCTTCTGGGAGCTGCTCGGACCCGTCACCGTTCAGCGCGGTTACGCGTTCGCCGGCGCGATCATCAACAACCGCTCGGATGAGAACGTCATCGGTGGCGGCCTCTGCCAGGTCTCGACGACGATGTTCAACGCCGTGTCGAAGCTCGGTTACGAGATCGTGGAGCGTCACGCGCACGGGTACCTGATCGACCGCTACCCGCTCGGTCTTGATGCCGCTGTTTTCGATCCCGGTGTGGACTTCCGCTGGAAGAACGACACAGCTGCGCCTGTATTTCTGTGGTCATGGACCGATGCCACGAGTGTGACCTTCGATGTGTGGAGTGTGCCCACCGGCCGTACGGTCTCATTCAGCAACGCGTTCCAGAGCAGGTTCGTCGATGTTCCAGCGGATCAGCCCGCGGACCCCGCGTTCGTCCCCGGTTCGAAGGTCGCGGGGCGCGACGTCGTTCGCACGCGCACTGTTGTCCAAGACGGAAAGGTCCTGCACCAGGACACGTTCTTCAGTCGCTACGCGCCGGTGTGGGGTGGACCCGCTCCAGCGCCCGCTCCGCCCACTCCGTAATCGCGCAGCGTTCGCTGCGCTCATCAGCTTGGCGTGTCCGCTTCGCGCACGCCGCAGTAATCGCGCAGCGTTCGCTGCGCTCATCAGCTTGGCGTGTCCGCTTCGCGCACGCCGCAGTAATCGCGCAGCGCTATACCCCCCCGAGTGGGTGAGCGCCTGAGATAACGGGCTGACAAGCAACCCGTTAGACGACCGTGGTGGGAGTAAGCCGCCCAGAGAAGCTGGACCGTCTCATCGAGAGCGTGGCACGTGGGGAACGCGATCTGGCGTCGGTCCGCGACGCGAAGCTTCGCGAAGCCGTGCGCATGGCGATCCGCATGCAGATGAATTCTGAACGGGGGCTTGATGCGCTCGCGCGTGCGCGCATGCGCGACCGCGTT
>JANMSU010000424.1:0-4653 GCA_031389835.1 Chloroflexota bacterium | reverse complement strand
CCAGGAAGAGCGCGGGCGCGGCGATGAGCGCGAGCGTTCCGAGCGGGTTCGGCGCTGTCCACTGGCGCTCGCCTGACAGCGCCGCAAGCCCCGCTGCACCGAACAGGAGCACCGCGACGAGCACGATCCCGACCGCGACCGGCAGCGCCAGGTCGACGACGCTCTGTGTGCGGAGCGCGGCGCGCAGCGCCAGATCGACCATCAACGCGATCGGCACGGCGCGCGCGAGGGCGGGCGGCGCTTCGCCGGCCCGCGAGCTGTGGAACAGCGCGAGCCACCACATCCCGGCGGCGAGCGCGACGACCGACAGCGCGAGATCCAGCCAGTTGCTTCGCGATGAGGTCAGCGCCAGCGTCGCGAGGCCGAAGATCACCGCGCTAAGGACGACCGCACGCCGGGGACCCAGGCGCGCAGCGACCATGATCGCCAGGAAGGAAGTCGCGAACACGGCCGCCGCAGCGACACCGAGATTGGTATTCGGCGCGCCGAAGAAGGTCAGCTGGAACGTCGAGCTGAACGTGCGCAGGTCCGCGAGGAGGAAGAGGAGCCCGATGACCCCAAAGGTCACCTCGCCGATCACGCGCGGGAGTCTAGGGGGCGCGTGGCTCCGCCCGCCAGAGCTCGGCGAGCTCGCGCGTCGCGTCGTCGACGTAGCCGCGGACCATCTCGATCGCGCTGAATGTCGGGTCGTCGGCCATCGGGCCGACCACGAGCGCTCCCACCGGAGCGCCATCAACGACGATCGGCAGCGTCACGGTGCGGCCGCCGCGGGCGAGACGCTCGAGCGCGAGCGACGCCTGCCAGTCGAGCGCCGGCTGCGCGATCTCGTGGATCGTCGGGGCCGGCACGATGCGCGCTTCGCGCATCGCACGGGCGATCGCGTTGTAGCGATCGTCGATCGGGATCGTGAACTTACCGGTCGTAATGCCGAGTGCGTAGTCGAGCTCTCGCGCGATGTCGGAGTCGCTGACGAGCTCCCCACGCAGAACGCCGGCGCCGGGGTCGACGCCCATGAGGAACGCGGTCTTGAATGCCGCGCCCGAGCAGCGCCGCAACAGGTCCGCAAGGACCGTCTCCGCGGTCCGCTGCTGCGCCGCCGGGCTCTCCGCCGCGGCCGGTGGGAGGACTGCCGATGCGGATCCGCCTGCGACCGAGGGTGGAGGCTGAAAGCGACCCGACAGGCGCACCTGGCCGAAGCGCGGCGCCGCTGCCTCGCCGACCGCGGCGATGAGCCGGAGCTCGTGGTCGGAGAACCCTTCGGCACGGAAGGTCTGCACGGTGATCACGCCGAAGACCTCGCCGGCGCCGACGAGCGGGATCTGCAGCACCGCGACGTCGCGGTGACGAACGCTCGCGCCATCGCGAATGGCGAGGTCCCGCTGGAAGACATGCCAGCGGCGATCGTGTCGCGCCGCGTAGCAGGTCGGGCCGTCATCGACCGTCTGACGACCGAGTTCCGAGGAGTCGGCCTCCGGCCCGAGGACCTTGTACCGGTACGCGACTTCGGGCAGCGCGACGTGAAACAGCGAGATCGAGAACGCCGATGCGTCCGTGATCACGTTCATGACGTCACGAAGGATCCGGCCGAGAGTGCGCGCATCGCCAGCGTCTTCGAGAGATTTGCGGACCTCGTCGACGACGAGATCGACGCTGTCGCTGCGGCTCATCGCTTCGGCGCGCGGCGCCTCGGGTTCCGGCGCGCTCACCTCCGTCGCCGTCTCCGACACGAGCGTGAGTTGCGGCTCACTCGGCGTCACCGGAGCATCCGGCACCACCGGCTCAGGCGGTGGAGTGAACACGGAGGACTGCTCGACCTCGACGGGGTAGTGCGGGACGCTCGGCGCGAATGCTTCGCCGGCCATCGCCGACGCGATCAGCTCGCACGCAAGGTCAAGCGCCTCGCGGGTGTGCTGCGCGATCTGCTCCCGCGTGATGAATGTCCCGAGGAGGACGCCGACCGTATGACCTTGCGCGACGAGCCGGGCGATCAGCAAACGCGGCGGGGCGCCGACCCATTCGGCCTGATAGGGCACCGGCCAGTCCAGCGCGAGGGCGCGGTTCGCGGGAAGCGCATCGTCGGGCAGGTTGAGCGTGGTGAGCCGACGGTCGTGAAGCCACGGCATGCGGCCGACCTGCACGATCGCCGTGTCGTTGGCCGGTGGCTGACGCACGACCGCGACGCCCATCAGGTACGGCACGCTGTTGAGCAGGATGCGCAGGGTGGCCTCGACCGGTGGCGTCACAGGGGCAGCGTTGAGCGGCGTCGGCTCCCTGTTCATCGGTGCCGAGCCAGCCTCGGCTCCCGTCATCTGTCGTGCCACTGCAGCCAAGCCGAAGTGTCCTCCCCGCCGCGCGTGTCCGTCAGTCCAGTTGTAGTCGGGCGAGCGCCGAGAGGGTCCTCACCAGTCGGGGGATATCTCAATGCGCGGATGTTCCGCCGTCCACGAGGAGCGTCTGTCCGGTGATGAAGCCAGCGGCCGGCGAGGCGAAGAAGACGACCGCGGCCGCGACGTCTTCGGGCGTCCCAAGGCGGCCCAATGGCGTCCGGGCCACCTCTTCCTCCCGGAAAGCCGGGTTGCGCTTCATCCGCTCCCGCGTCAGATCGGTCTCTACCAGGCTCGGCCCGATGGCATTCACGGTGATGCCGTGCGGCGCAAGCTCGAGGGCCAGGGACCGCGTGAGGTTGACCACGGCGCCCTTCGCCGCGCTGTAGGCCACGCGTTCGCGCCGCCCTACGACGCCGTAGACCGAGGCGATGCTCACTATCCGTCCGCCACGACGCGCTGCGACCATACGGGCGGCCGCGGCCTGCGTCACGAAGACGAGGCCCTTGAGGTCAACGTCGATAACCGTGTCCCACGAGTCCTTGTCGAGCGTGTCGAGATCCTGGGGGATGTTCGTTCCGGCGTTGTTCACCAGGATGTCAACGCTTCCCCACTCGCGGTCGATGCGCTCGAAACAGACCCGGATCGACGCCTCGTTCCTTACCTCGAGCAGAAGTGCCAGCGCCCGCCGTCCTTTTGCGCGCAGCGCAAGGGCGACCGGCTCGGCGTCGTCGCCGTTCCGCGATGTGACAGCGACGTCGGCGCCGGCGTCCGCCAGCGCCAACGCGATGGCCCGTCCCATCCCGCGGGAGCCGCCGGTGACGAGCGCCCGCTTTCCCTCTAATCCGAATGCTGCCGACATCTATGCGTGTGCGAGCATACGGGCGATGGCGATCGCGTCCGTCGAAGTCCGCATCCCAAACGACGCTCGCGACACCGCAGCGATGGCGGCGGAGCTCCTGACCAACGAAGCACAGGAGTTCCTCAAGCGTCTGCATCGCCAAGTGGAGCCGACTCGTATCGGTCTGCTCGAAACGCGGCAGCAGCGATGGCGCGAGCTGCGCGCCGGCGGCACGCTCGACTTCCTACCGGATTCGCAGCAGCTTCGTGACGCCGAGTGGACCGTTTCGCGTGTGCCGGCGGACCTGCGGACGCGCAAGGTAGAGATCACCGGTCCGACGGATCGCAAGATGGTGATCAACGCGCTGAACTCGGGCGCGTCGGTCTACATGGCCGACTTCGAGGACGCGAACACGCCGACCTGGCGCAATCTCATCGAGGGCCAGCGCAATCTGATCGACGCGATCGACCGCACGATCGCGTTCCGCAACCCCGACGGGAAGACCTACAAGCTCAACGAGAAGACCGCGACGCTCGTCGTGCGTCCGCGCGGGTGGCATCTGGACGAGAAGCACTTTCTCATCGAGGGTCGGCCGATCGCCGGCGCGCTTTTCGACTTCGGCCTCTACTTCTTCCACAACGCGAAGAAGCTGCGCGAGAACGGGACCGGCCCGTACTTCTACCTGCCGAAGCTCGAGAGCCACCGCGAGGCGCGCCTCTGGAACGAGATCTTCAAGTGGTCGCAGGACGAGCTGCACATCCCGCGGGGCTCGATCAAGGCGACGGTCCTCGTCGAGGTGATCACGCTCGCCTTCGAGATGGACGAGGTCCTGTACGAGCTCCGCGAGCACTCGGGCGGTCTCAACGCCGGTCGTTGGGACTACATGTTCAGCATCAGCAAGAAATTCGCGGGCCGATCCGAGTTCGTCCTGCCGGACCGCGCGCAAGTACCGATGACCGTTCCCTTCATGCGCGCGTACACCGAGCTTTTGGTGAAAACATGTCACCGGCGCGGCGCGCTCGCCCTCGGCGGCATGGCGGCCTTCATCCCCAATCGGCGCGATCCCGCGGTGACCGAGGCGGCGCTCGCGAAAGTGCGCGACGACAAGGTCCGCGAGGCGAACGACGGCTTCGACGGCACGTGGGTCGCGCATCCCGATCTGGTGGAGACCGCAATGACCGAGTTCGATCGCGTCCTCGGCAACAAGCCGAACCAGCTGGAGCGCCAGCGTCCCGAGGTCGCCACCAAGGCGAAGCAGCTGCTCGACGTGAAGATCCCGGGCTCGACGATCACGGAGGCCGGCCTTCGCACGAACGTCAGCGTCGGTATCCAGTACATCGCGTCATGGCTGCGCGGCACCGGCGCCGCCGCGATCAACAACCTGATGGAAGACGCCGCGACCGCGGAGATCTCGCGCTCGCAGGTGTGGCAGTGGGTGCATCACGGCGTCGCGCTTGCCGAAGGCCCGAGCGTCACGCGAGACCTTGT
>JANMSU010000418.1:0-2811 GCA_031389835.1 Chloroflexota bacterium | reverse complement strand
CCCACCGCGGTCATCGGTGCGGTCGGGCACCTGGCCGACGTGACGCGGCACATCCCGCTGACCTCGGGCCGGCCCGGCGACGTCGTGATGCTCGCGGGTAGCGCGCAGGTGGGGGTCGGGGCCTCCGTGTACGGCGCGGCGATGGGCGTGCACGAGGGGCCGGTGGCCATCGACCTCGCCCTCGAAGCGCGCCTGCAGCGGTTCGTTCTCGCGGCGCACCAGGCCGGAGCGCTCCGAGCGGCGCACGATCGCGCGGAGGGCGGGCTCGCGGTGGCCCTGGCCGAGCTCGCGATCCGCGACCGGATCGGCATGAAGGTCACGCTGCCGGCGGTCCGCGGCATCGACAAGCGCGTGGCCCTCTTCGGTGAAGGTCCGTCGGGCGTGGTCCTCGTATTAAGTCCATCGTTGGAGGCGCAGGTGCGCGCGATCGCGGCAGAACACTCCGTTCCGGTGTGGACGCTCGGCACGATCGGCGGAGATCTGCTCGAGGTCGCACCCGTACTGGGTCTGCCGGTCGCGTCGTTGGTCGAAGCGCACGGACGCGGACTTTCGCTGGCGCTGGGGAGGGAGACCTAGGGATGTGCGGCGTGTGCGGCATCTGGAGCCCACGCGAGCAGGCGACCGCCGACCCGGCTGAGGCCGCCCGCCTGATGTTCTTCTCCTTATATGCGCTGCAGCACCGCGGGCAGGAGTCGGCGGGCATTGCGGCGACCGACGGCCGCGACCTGCGGGTCGTTCGCCGCATGGGCCTGGTCGGCCAGGTCTTCAGCGAGCCGGATCTCGGCGTGCTGACCGGTCGCGCGGCGATGGGCCACACGCGCTACTCGACGACCGGCGCGTCCAAGATCCAGAACGCCCAGCCCTTCACGGTCCGGGCCGAGGGACTCGGCGAGCTTGCCATCGGACACAACGGCAATTGCATCAACGCTCGGGAGATCCGCGACGCGCTTGCCGACGACGGCGTTCGTTTCGTGACGTCCTCAGACACCGAGGTCGTCGCGCAGTCGATCGTGAACGCGAAGGGAACATCGTGGGACGAGCGCATCGCGAACGCGCTGCCGAGGCTCGTGGGGGCGTGGTCACTCGTCCTATTGACTCCGACCGCGCTCTACGCGATCCGCGATCCGTTCGGCGTGCGGCCGCTCTGCCTTGGGCGCAAGGGCAATTCGTGGCTCGTCGCCAGCGAAACGAGCGCCCTCGACACCATCGGCGCTCAGTTCGTGCGCGATGTCGCACCGGGCGAAGTGCTGCGCATCGATGACCGCGGCCCCGTCACGATCGCGGATCTCGCCTCGTCCGACCGCCGCGGTCTCTGCATCTTCGAGCACGTGTACCTCGCCTCGGCGTCGAGCCGCCTCGGCGGCGTCTCGGTGTACGCGACGCGCGAGCGCATGGGTGAGATCCTCGCGGACGAGCACCCCGCGCGGGCGGACGTGGTGATCCCCGTACCCGACAGCGCGATCCCGGCGGCCGTGGGCTACGCGCGCCGGAGCGGCATTCCGTTCCAGGAGGGGCTGATCAAGAACCGCTACATCGGCCGGACCTTCATCCAGCCGACCGACGAGCTGCGGCGGCACAACGTCGCGCTCAAGTACAACGCGCTATCCGACGTGCTCGAAGGCAAACGCATCGTCGTGGTCGACGACTCGATCGTGCGTGGGAACACGAGCGGTCCGATCGTGGATCTCCTTCGTCGCAACGGCGCGAAGGAAGACCACATGCGCATCTGCTCGCCGCCGATCCAGCACCAATGCTTCTTCGGCGTCGACATGGCGCGGCGGAGCGAGCTCATCGGCGCTCGGCTCGATGTCGAGGGCATCCGCCGTCACATCGGCGCCGACACGCTCGGCTACCTCTCGCTCGCCGGCATGGTGGCCTCGACCGGCGGGACCCGCGAAGAGCACTGCACCGCGTGCTTCACCGGCGACTACCTGGTGCCGGTGCAGCTCGAGCTCGAGAAGAGCGTTCTCGAGCGGGAACCGGCGTGACCGAGCTGACCTACCGCGCCACCGGCGTCGATCCGACGCGCGCCGAGAAGTCCCTGGCGCAGGTGCGCGAGCGCATCGCGCGCACGAAGACGCCAGAGGTCCTCGGCGACATCGGCGCGTTCGGCGGACTGTTCGCGTCGCCGGGCGCGGACCGCGTCCTGGTCGCGACGACCGACGGCGTCGGCACGAAGCTCGAGATCGCGCGTCTTCTGGACCGGCATGAGGTCGTCGGCACGGACCTCGTCCACCACTGCGTGAACGACGCGCTGGCGATGGGCGCGGAGCCGCTCTTCTTCCTCGACTACTTCTCGACGTCGCGGATCGATCCCGCGGTGTTCGCGCGCGTCGTCGGTGCGATGGCCGATGCCTGCGCCGCGCACTACTGCGCGCTGCTCGGCGGCGAGACCGCGGAGATGCCGGGCATGTATCAGCCCGGCGCTTACGACGTCGCCGGGTTCCTCGTCGGCATGGTGGCGCGCGAGGCGATCCTGCGCCCTGACTCGGTGCGCGAGGGCGACGCGTGCATCGGCCTTCCGTCCAGCGGCCTTCACACCAATGGGTACACGCTCGCGCGCGCGATCGCGGCCAGGATCGCCGGCGAGCAGGGACGTGACGTGCGCGAGGCCCTGACGACGCCGCACCCGGAGCTCGGCGGACAATCGCTCGGCGACGCGCTCCTCGCGCCGCACACCAGTTATCTCGTGCCGTTCCGCGCGCTGCGCGCGTCAACGCATGTGCGCTCCATCGCGCATCTCACCGGCGGCGGCTGGGAGGGCAATCTTCCGCGCGCGCTGCCCGCGGGGCTCGGCGCGGTGATCGACCG
>JANMSU010000385.1:0-2325 GCA_031389835.1 Chloroflexota bacterium | reverse complement strand
GTCCATGAGTTTGAGCGCCGTCCGGTCGTACGCGCGCGCCCACGCGATCCTTCGCCCCGGTCCGATCGTGCTCGCGGTCTCCGGAGGAACGGACTCGACCGCGCTCTGCCTCATCCTCGCGGAGCTGCGTGAGGAGTTCGGCCTCGTGCTCCACGTCGCGCACTTCGATCATCGCGCACGTCCGCGTGCTGCGGCCGCCGATGCGACGTTCGTCGCCGAGCTCGCGAACCACATCGGCGCGCTGATCCGTGTCGGTCGCGCGGACGCGGCACCGAGGAGCGAGGACGACGCACGCAACGCGCGCTACGAGTTCCTGCGTCGAGTTGCGCGTGAACTGGGCGCGACGGCGATCGCGACCGGCCACACACGCGACGATCAGGCGGAGACGGTGCTCCTCCATCTCACGCGCGGTGCGGGCCTCGCCGGCGTCGCCGGAATGCGACCGGAGCGCGATGGCATCGTCCGTCCGCTCCTCACCCTGGGACGCGCGGATACCGTGGCGATGTGTGCCGACGCAAGGATCACGCCGCGCGAGGATCCGACGAACCGCTCTCTGCGTTTTGCGCGCAACCGCATCCGGCATCGCGTCCTGCCGGAGCTCGCGAGGCTCAACCCCGAGATCACGAGCGCGATCGCGCGGCTCGCGGACGCCGCAGCAGCGGTCGCCGACATCTCCGCCGAGCATTCGGCCGTGATCCTCGACGTTGCATCGAGCCGCGACGGCCCCGCGCTCGACCGCGACGCGCTCGCGCTCGACCGCCTTCCGAGCCACGGCGACGCCCGTGCGGACGCGCTCGCGCTCTGGTGGCAGCGTTGCACGGGTGAGAGCCTCGCGGCTCGGCATCGGGCCGCACTGACGCAGCTCGCGGCATCGACCGACGGCTCGCGTTCGCTCGACCTGCCCGGCGGCCGAGCGCTTCGTGAATACGCGACGCTGCGCATCGGCCCGCGCGACCAGGGAATGCGGTCGTCGGATAAGAAGTTGCTAAGAGATGGAGCTATCACGCTCGAGCGCGGGCGCTTCGCGGAATGGCGTGGGTGGCGCTTTGCATTGGATATGGAGATCGACGCAAGAGCCCAGCTCGCACGCCTCGACGCGGATCGCGTCGTCGTTCGCGGCCGCCGACCGGGCGATCGAATGAACGGACCGCGAGGCGGAAAGGTCCAGGATGTGTTCACCGACGCGAAAGTGCCCGCGGGCGAACGCGACGACTGGCCGCTCGTCACTGCCGACGAAGCCGTCGTATGGATCCCAGGGATCACACAGCCGCCACAGTCCGGCCGAACGGCGCTCCAGGCGCGCCGACTGGGGGAGGACTTCTTGAAATGACCCTCGGTAACCTGGAGCAGGTAGCATCGTTGAGAGAAGTACGCCGACCGGGCGAAGAGAGAGGCCGACCACGAACCTAGACAACCGCATCTTCAAGAACGGCATCCTGACGCTGCTCCTGGTGGTCATGGGGCTGGCGCTTCTGTACGCGTACCGCTCACAGACGCCGTCGGTCCAGACGGTCGTCTATAGCCAGGCGGTCCAGCAGATCAACAGCGGCCAGGTAAGGAAGGTCACGATCGTCGCCAACAAAGCGACGCTCGAGCTGCAGAACAACGAAAAGCAGCAGACGACACTGCCGGAACGGCCCGAGGCGTTCGAGAAGCTTCTGGCGGACTACAACGCGGCAAATCCGTCTCGGACGATCACCATCGACTACCAGCAGGAGAGCGCCACGTTCTCGGTGATCGGCTCGATCTTCCTAAGCCTCTTACCCGTGGTCCTGATCGGTGGCTTCTTCTTCTACATGATGCGGCAGGCGCAGGGCACCAATAACCAGGCGCTGTCGTTCGGAAAGAGCCGCGCCCGGATGTTCATCGGGAACAAGCCGACGACCACATTCGAGGATGTCGCCGGCGTCGACGAGGCGAAGCAGGAGCTCTCCGAGGTCGTCGAGTTCCTCAAGTACCCCGAGAAGTTCTCCAGCCTGGGCGCGCGTATCCCGCGCGGAGTCCTTCTCGTCGGACCGCCCGGCACCGGCAAGACGATGCTCGCGCGCGCCGTCGCAGGCGAGGCGGGCGTGCCCTTCTTCTCGATCTCCGGCTCCGAATTCGTCGAGATGTTCGTCGGCGTGGGCGCCAGCCGCGTCCGCGACCTGTTCGACCAGGCGAAGCGCAACTCGCCCTGCATCGTCTTCGTCGACGAGATCGACGCAGTCGGGCGGAAGCGCGGCGCGGGTCTCGGCGGAGGGAACGACGAGCGCGAACAGACGTTGAACCAGATCCTCGTGGAGATGGACGGCTTCGAGACAAACTCGAACGTGATCGTGATCGCCG
>JANMSU010000371.1:0-2999 GCA_031389835.1 Chloroflexota bacterium | reverse complement strand
GACTGCGGGCCGACCGTATACGACTGGCAGACCATCGGGAACCTCTATCGCTACATCGTCTCGGACGTCCAGCGTCGCACCCTCGAGTACCTCGGCTACCGCGTGAAGTCGGTCATGAACATCACCGACGTCGGTCACATCGTCGGAGACGTCGACCAGGGTGAAGATCGCATGATGCTCGCGGCAAAACGCGAGGGTCGCGATCCTGAGACGCTGGCGCGCAAGTACACCGAACAGTTCATGGCCGACCGCCGCAAGCTGAACATGCTCGAGCCGCACGTCATGCCCAAGGCGACCGACCACATCCCGGAAATGATCGAGTTGATCAAGGTCCTCATCGGCAAGGGACACGCGTACGTCGCCGCCGACGGCGTCTACTTCGACATCGCGACCTTTCCCGGCTACGGGACGCGTCTCGCCGGCGAGCAAACGGGCGACCTCGTTGCCGGCGCCCGTGTCGATGTGAATCCGAACAAACGCAACCCCGCCGATTTCGCGCTCTGGCGAGCGAAGAAGCCGGGCGACCTGCAGTTCTGGGACTCACCGTGGGGCGCCGGTAACCCTGGCTGGCACATCGAGTGTTCCGCGATGTCGATGAAGTATCTGGGCGAGACGTTCGATATCCATTCCGGGGGCGAGGACAACCTCTTTCCCCACCACGAGTCCGAGATCGCGCAGTCCGAGGCCGCAACGGGGAAACCGTTCGTCCGGTACTGGACGCACGTGCGCTTCCTCAAGGTCGACGGTGGTGCGATGCACAAGTCGGCCGGCAACGCGTACCTGTTGAAGGATCTCGAGTCATGGGATTTCGAACCGCTGGCGTTCCGCCTGTTGGTGCTGAATAACAAATATCGGCAGCCACTCGACTTCACGCGCACCGGGCTCGAGTCGGCACGGAACAGGCTGGATCGGTGGCGCGGGATCATTCGCGATGCGTGGCAGGCGACCGGCGGGACGGCTATCGACGTCGCGCCGGAGGATCCACGGCGCACTGCATTCGTCGGATCGTTGATCGACGATCTCAACACGCCAGCCGCGCTCGCCCAGGCCGAGGCCGTCCTCGATCTTGCTGCGACCGGCGACGTCGCGACAAAGCGACACGCGCTCGAGGTGTTGTTCGACATGGACCAGGTGCTGGCCCTGTCGCTGCGCGATCGCGCGAGCGACGCCGATCTATCGGAGGAAGAGAGAGCTGCGCTCGCCGAGCGCGACGAGGCTCGTAAAACAGGTGACTACAAGCGCTCGGACGAGCTTCGCGCGGAGCTCGAGCGCAAGTACGGGATCCGCGTGAAGGACACCAAAGACGGAACGCGCTGGGAGCGCATCCGCCGCAAGGGAGCATGACCATGGAAGACTTCGAGAAGCGTCCACAGGAGTCGGCCGCGCCCGACAGCGGACCAGCCGACAACGGCCCGAGCGATGATCGGCCGACCGACAGCGGCGCGGCAGACGTCGGACCGAACGAGCGACCGATGCAGCCAGGCTCAGGGCCGGTCAGCGCCGACGATCTCGCGCGTCGCCGCCGTCGCGGACGGCGCGGGCGCGGCGGCGGACAGCGCTTCGGCGCACCGCAGCGCGGACCGATGCCACCGCGACCGTTCGCCCCGCGGGCGCAGACGTATCCGCGTGCACCGATGCCACCACGTCCGATGGCGCCGCGTGATGATGAAGAGAACTCGCAGATGCGTGAGCTCGCGGCCTACGAGCGGCGCCAGCAGGCCCAGCGTCAGCGGACACAGGGTGGCTGGCGAGGTGGCAACCGCGGCTGGGTGCCCGGCGTTGGCTCGGGCACCAGCGGCGGTGCAAGCGGGAACTTCTATCCAAGCGCGGCGCGCGCCCCACGCCGCGGCCAAATGGGTCAGGCGCAATACACCGAGACGATCCGGCGGGCGACCGCGGGCCCACGCACGTCTGCCGCGCCATCGCACGATGCCGGCGAGCCGATCGCAGGACCGCACGCGGTGCTGGAAGCGATCCGCGCGGGTCGCGTCGTCAAGCGTCTCTACATATCGAACGAGCGTGGCACCCGCACCGGGCCGGTGAACGAGCTCCTTCAGGAAGCGACGGAGCGCCGCGTGTTCGTGAACTACGTCGACAAGCTCGAGGTGCAGCGACTCTCGCCGATCGAGAACCATCAAGGCGTTGTTGCCATCGTCGAGGGCAAAGCGGGCGTCGATCTCGACGAGCTGCTGCTCCATCTCGACGCGGTGTCGGAACCCGCACTCGTGCTGGTGGTCGACTCGCTCCAGGATCCACAGAACTTCGGTGTCCTCCTGCGCTCCGCCGAAGGCGCCGGTGTCGCCGGCGTCGTGATCCCGCGGCACCGCGCCGTCGGACTCACGCCGGCCGTCGCCAAGACGAGCGCGGGCGCGAGCGAGCATCTGATGATCGCGGACGTCGCGAACCTGCGGCAGGCGATCGACGCGCTCAAGGAAAAGGGCGTGTGGGTCATCGGCACCGATGAGACCGGCGACATGCTGTACGACGAGGTGGATTACCGCGGTCCCAGCGCGATCGTCATCGGCGGCGAAGGCGAGGGCATACGCCGACTCGTGCTCGAAGGGTGCGACCAGGTCGTGCGCATCCCAATGGAGGGCCACGTGGCGTCGCTCAATGCCGCGGCCGCCGGGACCGTGATGCTGTACGAAGCACTGCGGCAGCGACGCCGCGACGCCGCGCCGCCGGACACGCGCACGGCGCGACCGGCTGCACCGCTGCAGATCCCGGGAGAAGCGGCCGACGACGCCGAGTTCGCGGAGGGCGATGAGGACGTCGTGCTCGAGGCGGACACCCACGTCGTGTCCGATGCCGCTAATGACGAACGTGTCGAGACTTCACAGTCGCTTGACAACGACGATGGCGGCCAAGGCGTGGACTCAAGCGGCGGCGACAGTGCCGAGGCCGTCGACGCGACGGCTCAGCCCGCACCGAAGAAAGCCGCTCCTCGCAAGAAAACGACGACCACCCGCACTCGTACTAAGAAGACCGAGTAACCGCAC